>NZ_JBFAHP010000052.1:0-47136 GCF_040654255.1 Streptomyces sp. NPDC050732 | reverse complement strand
CGGGCGGCTTGGGGGGTGGGGGGGGGGCCGCGGCGGCGGCCCGCGCCGGGCGGGGGGGGGGGCCGCGCCCCCCCGCGCCGGTGTCTGCGTCTGTTCGCCTTGTGTCGTCGTGCCGTGACTGCTTGCGCCGTCGCCCCGAGTCGGACGGCGTGGTGGTTCTCGACGCTGCCTTGCGGCGCTAGCTCTCGGCCAGGATGTGAGAGAGCTCCGTGTCGAGATCGAAATGGCGGTGTTCCGTGCCGGGTGGCACGGCTGCGTCCGTTCGCTTCAGGAAGGACTCCAGGGCCCGCGCCGGGGCCTCCAGCAGAGCCTCGCCCTCCGGGGAACTCAGGGCGATGCAGACGACGCCCTGACCGTGGCTCCGGGACGGCCAGACTCGGACGTCGCCGGTACCGGTGGGCCGGTGCAGGCCCTCGGCGAGGAGGTCGCGGGCGAACACCCACTCGACGGTTTCCTCGGCTCCGGTGTGGAAGGTGGCGTGCACGGCATAGGGATCGGCCGTGTCATACCGCAGTCCTGCGGGTACAGGCAGTGAGGACTCGCTCGACACAACGAGGCGCAGGTGCAGCTCGCAGCTGACCGTGGTGTTCATAAGCGCCAGGGCCTTTCGCTCAGTGTGCGCTCGGGGATTCGCACGTCGGCGAAATCGACATGCCACCTACGGTGCCGTTGTAAACCCCTCTGAGGGCTTTGCGTGTCTTTAGACGCCTCGTATGGCGGGTTGTCCCGTCTCTTCGTGCGCCCATTCCGGTGACGGGTTTCCGTCCGGTAAGGTTTGGCCGCATGAATACGGGGAGTAACGAGCCGGCGGGGGTCACGGATCCCGTCGCCGGAGTCAAGCCGGAACAGCCGCTCGGCTCTCGGGCGCCGGGGTTCGTCCAGGCCCGCAAGGCACTGCACCTGAGCTGGCAGGTCGGCGTCTTCATCGTCGGTCTCGCGGTCGTCGTCGCGGGCATCATCATGCTGCCCCTGCCGGGGCCGGGCTGGCTGGTGATCTTCGGCGGCATGGCGATCTGGGCGACCGAGTTCGTCTGGGCCCAGCTGGTGCTGCGCTGGACGAAGCGCAAGGTCACCGAGGCCGCACAGCGCGCGCTCGACCCGAAGGTGCGCCGCAGGAACATCATCCTGACGACGATCGGGCTCGTGATCGTCGCGGTGCTCGTCGGTGTCTACGTGTGGAAGTTCGGCATCACCATGCCGTGGGAGATCAAGGAGTGACCTCCGGGTGACTCCAGGGCGGTCCGGAGCACCCGCTGACATGCGGTAATGTTCTCTCTGCGCCCGGGGCGATTAGCTCAGTGGGAGAGCGCTTCGTTCACACCGAAGAGGTCACTGGTTCGAACCCAGTATCGCCCACCCCGGATTACGGCCCGGAGGCTTTTGAGCCTCCGGGCCGTTCTCGTATTCCCGCGTTCTGCAACAGAATTGACGGGTCGACATATGGGCTCATTGACTCCGCATGTCGTGTCGGCGATCGGGAATCAGCGCATTCGGTCGAGCGCATTCCGCAACCGCCGCGCGTCCCGCAGCCGTTGTTCGTACGTCGCGCCGACGACGAGGAGCAGCAGACCCGCGAGCGCGGGCGGCAGCCAGCGGGGCAGGACCCCCACGGCCTGCACGAGATACGGGGCCAGTTCGTGCAGCGCGTCCAGGGCGAGGACCGAGCCGCCCAGGACCAGCGGGGCGCGCAGTCGGTGATGGGCGCCCAGCAGCGTCAGGGCGAGGGCCGCGGTGCCGAGCAGCAGCGGACGCTGCCAGTACGGATCGCCCCAGGCGGCGGCGAGGCTCGGCAGCAGCGTGGTCGCGAGGCCGGGTCCGTACGCCGTCCAGGAGGAGGCCTCGGGGTCACGGCGCCGCCGCAGCAGGCCGAGGAGCAGCGCGGGAATCGTCACCGGCAGGGTGTACGCCTCTGGGGCCGACACCTCCCATGACGCGAGACGGACCCAGCTCGCCAGGACGAACAGCGCCGCGGCCGCGTAGCCGACGGGCCTGCGGTCCGGGCGCAGCGCGGTGCCGGACGCGATGAGCCCGCCGAGCGCGAGGGCGAGCGCCAGCGTGGGCGCGGTGCCCGCGGCGAGCAGGACGGCGACGGCTCCGGACGCGGCCGCCGTGATCTCGACGGGCGGCGCGAGGGCATGCCGGCAGAGGCGCGCCGCGGCGAGTGCGGCAAGGGCCGGGACCGTGAGGGTGAGCAGCCCGGTGTGCTCCGGACGCAGCCCCCACGCGGCACCCGCGGCGCAGACCAGCGCGGTGGCATGGGCGACGACGGCACACCCGGCGATCGCCGCCGTACCCGGCGCCGAGACCACGCCCCGCGCCATGCGCACGCAGACGACGAGGTGGAGCACCGTGAGCACACCCAGCGTGGAGAGGGTGGCCGCACTCGTCGCCAACGAGAGGAACGCGACGCCCACCGAGGACACCAGCGCGAGGACGGAGGCGATGAGTGCGGGGGTTATGGGCGCGGTGGTGGGGGTTGCGGGCGTGGGGGTGGCAGAGGTAGCCGACGTGGTGGGTGTTGCAGGCGTGCCGGAAGCGGCGAGTGCGGTGGGTGTGTCTGGTGCGTCGGACGCAGTCCGCGCGGTGGGGGTGGCGGGCATGCCGGAAGCGCCGGAAGCGCCGGGCACGGCTGGAGTGCCGAAAGCGGCGGGCGCTGTAGGCGTGGTTGGAGTGCCGGAACCGGCGGGTGCGGTGGGAGCGGCGGGCATGGCGGGTGCGGCGGGCGTGTCTGGTGCGGCGGGCACCGCGGAGGCAGTCGGCGCGCTGGGTGCGGCGGGCATGCCGGAAGCGCCGGGCGTGGCTGGAGTGCCGAAAGCGGCGGGCGTGTCTGGTGCGGCGGGCACCGCGGAGGCAGCCGGCGCGCTGGGTGCGGCGGGCATGCCGGAAGCGCCGGGCGCGGCTGGGGTGCTGAAAGCGCCGGGTGCTGTGGGCGTAGTTGGAGTGCCGGAAGCGCCGGGCGCCGTCGGCGTGGTTGGAGTGCCGGAAGTGGCGGACGTGGCGGACGTGGGATGAGGGGCGGAGGTCGCCGATGACACAGCCGGAGCGCTGGGCGTGGCAGGGTCGGCGGACGCGAGCGGCGCGGCGGACTCGCTCCGGGTCGCGGTGACGAGCAGGGCTGCGGTCACCAGGATCTGCGCCGAGAGCCCGGCCTCGTACGGAAGCCGGAGGGCGGCCGGCAGTGCGATCGCCGCCGACCAGACGAGCACCGGCGCACCGTACCGGGCCGCCCGCCGGGCCGTCCCGCCCAGCGGGCCACTCGCCGCGACCAGTACGGCGGCGACGGCCACGAGCACCAGCGGGGCCAGGAGCGGGTGGAGGAGCGGCAGTTCGAGGAGCAGGGCGTCCCGGGCGTCCGAGGGGGCGCCCGACCAGACCCGGGTCGCCCAGCCGAACGGCCCGATCAGCGCGATCCAGGCGACCGGCAGCGCCCACAGCACCGCGCAGCCCTGCGCCACCGCCGACGCCACGACGATCCCGCGCCGCAGCGCCCCGGGCAGCGCGGCGCGGGCGGCCCCCAACAGCGCGATGCCGCAGAGCAGATAACCCGGCACCGTCCACGCGGCGGGCAGCACGGTGCGCAGCACGCCGCCGGACGCGGCCACCACGAGCAGGCCGGCGATGGCCGCCGCGCCGGTCGTCACCTCCCGGTTCTTCGCCCACCACGCGGCTGCCAGCGCGATCAGGGCGGCGAAGAGCAGCAGCATGCCCGCGCGTGCCGCCCCGGCCGGGTCCGTGGCCCGGGTGGACAGCCAGCCGGCGCCCACCGCACCCCACAGACCCAGCACGCAGGCACCGGCCGTCGCGACGACCCGTACGGAACGGACGCCCGCCCGCAGCGCCAGTGCGGTGTCGAAGGCCGCCGTCACGAGCAGCGCGGCCGTCATCGCGTGGTCACCGGCGTGCGCGGCGCCCGCCCACAGCACCAGGGGCAGTTGGGCGGTCGCGACCGCCGTCGGCAGCGGCGAGCGCAGCCCGCCGAGCAGCAGCCCGTACCCCGCCCACAGCGTGGCGAGGACCGCGGAGGCCCCCGCCGCGTAACCGAGGGCGCCCGTGTCGGAGAGGGAGAGGTAGCGCAGCGCGTACGCGTCCAGGACGGTCAGCGCGAGCCCGAGGCCCGCCACCGCCTCCGCCGTCGAACGCAGCGAACGGCGCAGCAGGAGCGCGGGAGCGGCGAGCGCCGCCAGCGTCACCGCGCCGAGGACCGCACTGCGGCCGCCGATGCCCAAGTGGCCCCAGCTGACCACCGTGAAGGCGATCGCCGCGACGGTCAGGAGCACCCCGCCCAGCGTGAGCAGGACGTTCTGCGCGCTCGGCGGAGCGGCCCCGGGGGCGGGCGGGCCGACCGGGCGAGGGGGCGGCCCGGCCGGGCCCGCCGCGCGCAGGGCGACGCCGAGCAGCCAGGCCCGGCGCTGCAGCAACAGCGTCCTGCGCGCCTCCAGTTGGCGCAGCTCCCGGTCGAGGAGGCGGAGCTCCTCGGCAGGGGGCGGAATGTTCGTCATGCCTCGGAGTGTGGTCCGCGCCACCCCGTGCGACATGGGTGTGGATACTCAGGGACGTACTCAGATTCGGCGCACGATTGGGCAGACTCGGTCCATGGACTGGTGTCATTACCGATTCCGCAGCGTCTGGCACGTCCCCGGCGCGCCCGCGGACGCCTATGCCGAGCTGGAGCGCGCCGAGGACTATCCGCTGTGGTGGCCGCAGGTGCGCGAGGTGAAACCCATCGACGACCGCAGCGGCGTCATCCGCTTCCGGTCCTTCCTCCCGTACGACCTCGTCGTCACCGCGGAGGAACGGCGCCGCGACCCCGCGGCCGGGGTCCTGGAGATCGGCATGACCGGGGACCTGGACGGCTGGGCGCGCTGGACCCTCACGGCCGCGCCCGCCGGGACGCGGGCCCGCTACGACCAGGAGGTCGACGTGCGCAGTCCCCTGATGCGCCGCCTCGCCGTCCCCGGACGCCCACTGTTCCTGCTCAACCACGCCCTGATGATGCGGGCCGGCCGGCGCGGCCTCGCCGCCCGGCTGGCAGCGGTTTGAAGGAAGGGCGCCCGGACCTGTATTGTTCAGTGCGTTCCCGGGCGATTAGCTCAGTGGGAGAGCGCTTCGTTCACACCGAAGAGGTCACTGGTTCGAACCCAGTATCGCCCACCCGGAGAATGCCGGTCCGTCAGCAGACGGACCGGTTTTTTCTTGCCCGCCGAGGCCTCGCCTCAGGCGGCCGCCCGGAGTTCGGGACGCAGCGGCCACGCCGGGTCCACGGCCTCCGGTGTGCCGCTCTTCGCGAACCACGCCTGCAGACCGCGCGCCTGCGCCGCGTGCCAGACCGCCTGCAGCGTGTGCAGCTCGGCCGGCGACAGACGCTCCAGGCGCGCCGCGAAACGGCGCCCCACCGCGCGTACGACATCCATCGCGGCCTGCGCGTCCGCCGCCGCGTCATGGGCCTCGGCCAGCTCCACCTCGTAGTGCGCGCACAGGTCGGTGAGCGTGCGGCGGCCCTTGCGGTACCGGTCGAGCTGCTTGTCCAGGACCCGGGGGTCGATCACACACAGCGATGAACCCTCCATGTAGCGGCTCAGCGACGAGGCGCGGTGCCTGCGCAACTCCCGGTCCAGGATGGTCAGGTCGAACGGCGCGTTCATCACCACGATCGGCCGGCCCGCCGCGCCCTGTTCGGCCAGGTCCCGCGCTATCTCCTCCATCACCGGCGCGGGCCAGCGGCCGGTGCGCTGCAGGTGATTCTCCGTCAGTCCGTGCACCGCGGTGGCGGCCTCGGGCACGGGTACGCCCGGATTCACCAGCCAGCGGGTGATGCGCGGTCGGGTTCCCGCGCCCTGCTGGACGACGACGGCGGCCGACACGATCCGGTCGGTCTCGACGTCGACGCCCGTGGTCTCCGTGTCGAATGCGGCCAAGGGGCCCTCGTACCAGCACGTCATGATGACGCAACTCCTCGTTCAGTCCCGGCAGATGACGTTCGGTCCCCTGCCCACGACGGTGATACCCGGGCCGTTTGCGCTGTACGCGGCCCGGAGACAACAGAGGTACGGGGCTTTGAAATTGACCGCCCGAGCGGGCAACTACCGGGTTCGGAAGGCTTGTTGACCATGGCGCTCGCGCAGCCCGAACAGGGTGGGCTGCTGCCCGGGCGGATCGCACCGCCGCGCGGCACACTCGCCACCACCGCCTGTATGGAGACGCTCCAGGTGGGCTATCTGCACGCCGTCGCGGCGGCCGCGGGATGCTCGCTCTCCCAGCCGTTCCCGGACAACGGCATCGACTGGCACGTCAGCCACAGCGCGCCGGGGCACACGGTCGACGACGAAGTGACCATCAAGGTCCAGCTGAAGTGCACGTACCAGATACCGCCGAACCCGGCGGGACCCGCCTTCTCCTTCACGCTCGACAACGCGCACCTGGAGAAGCTCGCCCGCACCCCGGTCTCGGTCCACAAGATCCTCGTCGTGATGCTCGTCCCCCGGTCGCGGGACGACTGGCTGCGCGCCGGCCACGACCGGCTCGACCTGCGGCACTGCTGCTACTGGACCAACCTCGCCGGGCACCCCGTCACCGGCCGGCGCAGGACCACCGTGCGCGTCCCGACCTCGCGGATCTTCGACGACCGGGCCCTCTGCGAGATCATGACGCGCGTCGGTACGGGAGGACGACCCTGATGCACCGCCCCTTCGACCACGACGAGCCCCTGCCGCCGGGACGCCCGCACCCGGCCCCGGCCCACTGGGCACGGCCGCCCGAACCGTCCTCCGTCGACCCCGCCGTCCTCGGCGCGCTCCTGGCCCGGCACGGCTGGCAGCGGCGCGGCGGAGCCCCCGGCCGCTACGCCCGGTGGACCCCGCCGGGCCCCGGCGGCGCGGGCACCAGCCTCCTCGTGCCCGAGAACCGCGCCTTCCCCGACTGCGAGGACCTGATCGGCGAGGCACTCGTCGCGCTGTCCCGCAGCGGGTCGCCCGCCGCCCGCGACGTCCTCGTCGGACTCGCCGTGCCCAGCGACGAGATCCACTGGTGGCGCGACGAACCGGTGGGGCCCGCAGGCACCGCCACCTGGCCGGCGGAGGAACAGCTGCGCTCCGCCGCGCGCCGGATGCTGCTCGCCGGGGCGCTCGCCGCCCGAGCCCGCGCCGGGTACCACGGCGCACGCCACCGCGGGCCCGCTGCCGCGTCCCTGGACGACGTCCTGGTGGGCCCCGCGACGGGCGGGCGCAGGCTCACCGCCTTCGTCCCCGTCATGACCGGGCGGCCCCTCGCGGTCCGGCTGCACCAGGCCCTGTACGCGGCCCGGGAGGCCGTCGACTACCAGCGCGCCACCGGCGGCATGGACGCCTTCGACGGCGCGGTCGAAGCGGGCGTCAGCCACGAGCTGACCGAGGCGCTCGTCGCGCTGGTGCGCGGCACGGAAGGGGCGCGCGTCGCGGTGGAGTGGGCGCCGGCCGCCGGGGTGCCCGAGGGCTGTACGGCAGGCGCCGGACCCGTCGAGTTCTCGCCCGGAGACCTGGCGGCGCTGCGCGCGGCGGGCGCCCGGTACCTGCGCGCCGAGCCGTCGGTGCCGGTGCGGATCACCGGGACCGTGGTGCGGATGCGGCGGGCGGCGCCGAGCGGGGACGGCACGGTGCGGATCCGGGTGATCGCCGGGGCCGAGGTCCCGCACGTGCGGACGACCCTGGACGAGGAGGCGTACCGCATCGCGGGCCACGCGCACCTGGTCGGGCTGCCGATCCGGGTGCACGGCCGCCTGGAGAGCCGGGGTGGCTTCCGCAGGCTCACCGGGGCGACCGGGGTGGTGCCCGTGCAGGTGGACGACGCGGAGCGGGACCGGCTCATGAAGTCGCTCCAGGAGAACCTCGACTTCTTCGAGGAGGCGTGCGGCACGGACTGAAGGGTGCGGGGAGAAGGGGTGCGGGGGAGATCCGTTTCGCGGCGGGGGCCCGCGGCTCGGTACGATCCCTCTTGCGCGCGCAGTGGAAAGCGTCGCAACCCCCTTCAGCTAGGAGAGACCGGTGTCAGACGTCCGTGTGATCATCCAACGCGATTCCGAGCGGGAAGAGCGCGTGGTGACGACGGGCACTACGGCCGCCGAGCTCTTCCCCGGCGAGCGCACCGTCGTCGCCGCGCGCGTGGCCGGCGAGCTGAAGGACCTGGCGTACGCCGTGGCCGACGGCGACGAGATCGAGCCCGTCGAGATCTCCTCCGAGGACGGCCTGAACATCCTGCGCCACTCGACCGCGCACGTCATGGCGCAGGCAGTGCAGGAGCTCTTCCCCGAGGCCAAGCTGGGCATCGGCCCGCCCATCCGGGACGGCTTCTACTACGACTTCGACGTCAAGGAGCCCTTCACCCCCGAGGACCTCAAGCGCATCGAGAAGAAGATGCAGGAGATCCAGAAGCGCGGGCAGAAGTTCTCGCGTCGCGTCACCACCGACGACGACGCCCGCGTCGAGCTCGCCGACGAGCCGTACAAGCTGGAGCTCATCGGCCTCAAGGGCAACGCCGCGCAGGCCGCCGACGGCGCCGACGCCGAGGTGGGCGCCGGCGAGCTGACCATCTACGACAACCTCGACGCCAAGACCGGCGAGCTGTGCTGGAAGGACCTCTGCCGAGGCCCGCACCTGCCCACCACCCGCGTCATCCCCGCCTTCAAGCTGATGCGCTCCGCCGCCGCCTACTGGCGAGGCAGCGAGAAGAACCCGCAGCTCCAGCGCATCTACGGCACCGCGTGGCCGTCGAAGGACGAGCTGAAGGCGCACCTGGAGTTCCTCGCCGAGGCCGAGAAGCGCGACCACCGCAAGCTCGGCTCCGAGCTGGACCTCTTCTCCTTCCCGGAGGAGCTCGGCCCGGGCCTCGCGGTCTTCCACCCCAAGGGCGGCGTGATCCGCAAGGTCATGGAGGACTACTCGCGGCGCCGCCACGAGGTCTCCGGCTACGAGTTCGTGAACACCCCGCACATCTCGAAGGAGAAGCTCTTCGAGATCTCGGGTCACCTGCCGCACTACGCGGAGGGCATGTTCCCGCCCATCGAGTTCGACGAGCAGAACTACCGCCTCAAGGCGATGAACTGCCCGATGCACAACCTCATCTTCAGGTCGCGCGGCCGCTCCTACCGCGAACTGCCGCTGCGCCTCTTCGAGTTCGGCACCGTGTACCGGTACGAGAAGTCGGGCGTCGTGCACGGCCTGACCCGCTCGCGCGGCTTCACCCAGGACGACTCGCACATCTACTGCACCAAGGAGCAGATGCCGCAGGAGCTCGACACGCTCCTGACCTTCGTGCTCGACCTGCTGCGGGACTACGGCCTGACCGAGTTCGAGCTGGAGCTGTCCACCCGCGACGACTCCGACAAGTTCATCGGCGAGGACGCGGACTGGGCGGAGGCCACCGAGGCCCTGCGGCTCGCCGCCGAGAAGCAGAACCTGCCGCTGGTGCCCGACCCGGGCGGCGCCGCGTACTACGGCCCGAAGATCTCGGTGCAGGCCAAGGACGCCATCGGCCGGTCCTGGCAGATGTCGACCATCCAGGTCGACTTCAACCAGCCCAAGCGGTTCAACCTGGAGTACACGGCCGCGGACGGCTCGCGCCAGCAGCCCGTCATGATCCACCGCGCCCTGTTCGGTTCGATCGAGCGGTTCTTCGGAGTGCTCCTGGAGCACTACGCCGGCGCGTTCCCTGCCTGGCTGGCGCCCGTCCAGGCGGTCGGCATCCCGATCGGTGACGCGCACGTCGCGTACCTCCAGGAGTTCGCCGAGAAGGCGCGCGCCCAGGGGCTGCGCGTCGAGGTCGACGCGTCGTCCGACCGCATGCAGAAGAAGATCCGCAACCAGCAGAAGGCCAAGGTGCCCTTCATGGTCATCGCGGGCGACGAGGACATGAACAACGGTTCCGTGTCCTTCCGCTACCGCGACGGCTCGCAGGAGAACGGCATCCCCGTCGACGAGGCCATCGCGAAGATCGCGAAGGCGGTCGAGGACCGCGTCCAGGTCTGATGTCACGGTGACACTGCGGTGAGCTCAGGCCCCGGGGACCTCTCCCCGGGGCCAAGTCATATGCTTCACCTCATGACGAGTGAGCCGGAGCAGCAGATCGGAGTCGGGGCACAGGACGCGTTCCAGCGCCTGTGGACGCCCCACCGGATGGCGTACATCCAGGGCGAGAACAAGCCCACGGGCCCGGGGGCCGACGACGGCTGTCCCTTCTGCTCCATCCCGGCCAAGTCCGACGAGGACGGTCTCGTCATCGCGCGCGGCGAGCAGGTGTACGCGGTCCTCAACCTGTACCCGTACAACGGCGGGCACCTCATGGTCGTGCCCTACCGCCACGTCGCCGACTACACGGACCTGACGGGCCCGGAGACGGCCGAGCTCGGCGAGCTCACCAAGCAGGCGATGAAGGCGCTGCGCGCTGCGTCCGGCGCGCACGGCTTCAACATCGGCATGAACCAGGGAGCCGTGGCGGGCGCGGGGATCGCCGCGCACCTGCACCAGCACGTCGTCCCGCGCTGGGGCGGCGACACCAACTTCATGCCGGTGGTGGGGCACACGAAGGTGCTGCCGCAGCTGCTCGCCGACACCCGCAAGATGCTCGCGGACGCCTGGCCCGCGGCTCTCTAGTCCGCGGGCCGGCCCGCGGGCCGGCCCGCGGGCCTTTCCTCGTTCGTACGCCCCCTACGCGTCGTACACGTCCGCCTTCCTCGGCATCGGGTCCTGGATCGCCCCGCTGAGGAAGCCGGAACGGGCGCCGAACTTGGTCGTGTCCACGCCGTTCTCGTCGAGGACCTTGATCGCAGCCGAGTGCACCACGCGCAGCACGGGCGTGGCGGCGCGCAGCGCGTCGTCGGCCATGAAGCGGTGCCGCCAGGGCTTGTCCGCCCAGGCGTGCCGCAGGCCGAAGGGCTCGGGCAGGACGAGCCTGCCGCCGAGGTAGTCCAGGAGCGGCGGGTACCAGGTGAAGGGGGCGCGGACCGCGAGGCGCACGACCTCGTCGGCGTCTATCAGCGGCAGGTTGCGGGTGGTGGTCTCCCAGAACTTGATCGCCTTGGAGACCGTCTTCGTCTTGGGCGAGGGCTTGGTGGTGAACAGCGAGTGCACCGGGCCGAGGGCGTGGCCGGTGACCTCGATGCGCAGCGTCTCGTGCAGCACGGTCACCGTGATCAGCATCGTGATGACCAACTGGCCGTCCCAGAGCGTGAACTGCACGCCAAGGTAGTGGCGGTTGCCGCTGCCGAACTGCTGTTCGTTGCAGATCCGCTGTATCTCGTGGCCGCGGATCTGGAAGGCCTCGACGTCCGTGCCGGTGGGGCGGGACACCGCCTTGGCGTTCTCCCCGATGGGGGAGACGATCCAGTGCTTTATGTCCGGGGTGGGGAAGCCGCCGGTGTGCAGGGGACCGCGCTCCAGCATGCGCAGCTGGTCATGCACCGCGCGTATGACGTCCCAGCTGCGGAAGGGGTGGATCTCCTTGCTCGGGTCGGCGGGCACCAGCTCCTCGGCCAGCTGCCAGCTGCCCCAGCGCGTGCCCATGCCCAATATGCCCTTGGGCCCGGCGTAGAACACGGAGTTGCTCTGCTGCTCCGCGGAGAGCCGCGCCAGGCCCTGGCGGAGCCGCTCGGCGGCCGTCTCACCGGGGCTGCCGGGCACCGCCTCGGGAATCTTCGCGCCGATGCCGCCGCCCGCGAGCAGGCTCGACCAGCGGTCGCGCAGGTCGTGGGCGGTGCGCTCGGCGATCTGCTTGGCCCAGAACCAGCCCACCACGGGGAGCACGATCGCCGCGCGCAGATACCAGGCCCAGAAGCCGCCGAACGGCAGCTTCAGGAGGGCGAGGGCGGCGAGCACCCCCACGGCCACCAGGACGGCCGTCGCGAGCGCGCCCGCGCGCTTGTCCTCGCTCTTGGCGACCTGCCTGCGGATGGTGAAGACGAGGAGCCAGACGAGCAGCCCCGGCAGGAACAGCACCCCGCACAGGACCATCACGGCGGTCAGCCAGCTGTCGCGCTCCTTGCGGATACGGTTCGCCGCGAGGCAGTGCTCGACGACCGCCTGCGGCTCCGTCCCGAAGGACTGGATGAGCGGATTCCGGCCGCCGCCGAGCATCCGCACCTGTACGGTCCGCGCGAACGCCTCGCCGAGGTTCGGCTTGAAGAGGGAGAAGAGGCCGGGCTTCACCTCGGACTTGTGCCACTCGCTGTTGGCCGCCAGGATGCCCTCGACGTCGCCGTCGCGGTACGCCGCCGAGGCCAGGGCATGCGTCGCCGCCGTCTGTCCCGCGGCGCCCGAGAGAGGAACCTGGGCCCCGGGCCTGAAGTCGAATACATCGTCCGCCACTGCCGCCCCCATCGCCGCGACGCCTTCGCTGCTGCGGCTCTTCCCGACTTCCCTGTCCGGCACACCTGTTGCTGTCCGGTACACCGTTGATCAGGTCATCAGCGTATCGGGGAGCACCGACATCCGTCAGGGGACGGCGGAATGCCGCCCGCCCGGAGAGGGCGGCGGGCGGCCGGTGCCGGAAGGTCCGAACTACGAGCCGCCCCGCGCCTGTTCGCGGATCCTCTCGGAGAGCTGCGGAGGCATCGGCTCGTGGCGTGCGTACGTACGGCTGAAGCGCGCGGTGCCCTGCGAGAGGGACCGCAGGTCCACCGCGTACCGGCCGATCTCGATCTCGGGCACCTCGGCCCGCACCAGGGTCCGCCCGCCCGCTGCCTGCTCGGTGCCGACCACCCGGCCGCGGCGGCCCGACAGGTCGCTCATCACCGCGCCCACGTAGTCGTCGCCGACCAGGACCGTCACCTCCGCGACCGGTTCGAGCAGATGAATCCGGGCCTCGGCCGCGGCCTCGCGCAGCGCGAGGGCGCCCGCCGTCTGGAACGCGGCGTCGGAGGAGTCCACCGAGTGCGCCTTGCCGTCGAGCAGCGTGATGCGTACGTCGATCAGCGCGTACCCGGCGGCGACGCCCTTGGCCGCCTGTGCGCGCACGCCCTTCTCGACGGACGGGATGAACTGCCGCGGGATCGCGCCGCCCACGACCTTGTCGACGAACTCGATGCCGCTGCCGCCGGGCAGCGGTTCGACCTCGATCTCGCAGATCGCGTACTGGCCGTGCCCGCCCGACTGCTTCACATGGCGGCCCCGGCCACCGGACTTGCCGGCGAACGTCTCCCGGAGGGAGACCTTGTGCGGCACCACGTCGACCTGGACGCCGTACCGGCTGCGCAGCCGCTCCAGGGCCACGTCGGCGTGCGCCTCGCCCAGGCACCACAGGACCACCTGATGGGTGTCCTGGTTCTGTTCGAGCCGCATTGTCGGATCCTCGGCGACGAGCCGTGAGAGGCCCTGCGACAGCTTGTCCTCGTCGGCCTTGCTGTGCGCCTGGATGGCGAGCGGCAGGAGCGGGTCGGGCATGTCCCAGGGCTCCATCAGGAGCGGGTCGTCCTTCGCGGACAGCGTGTCGCCGGTCTCGGCCCGGTTCAGCTTGGCCACGCACGCCAGGTCGCCCGCGACGCACCGGGTGAGCGTGCGCTGCTGCTTGCCGAAGGGGGAGGAGAGGGCGCCGACGCGCTCGTCGACGTCGTGGTCCTCGTGGCCGCGGTCGGCCAGGCCGTGCCCGGAGACGTGCACGGTCTCGTCGGGGCGCAGGGTTCCGGAGAAGACGCGGACGAGTGAGATCCGGCCCACGTACGGGTCGGACGCGGTCTTGACGACCTCGGCCGCGAGCGGTCCCTCCGGGTCGCAGGTGAGCGCGGGCCGCGCCTTGCCGTCCGGTGTGGTCACGGCCGGTGCCGGGTGTTCGAGCGGGGTCGGGAAGCCGCCCGTGACGAGCTCCAGGAGCTCGACCGTGCCGATGCCCTGGCGGGCGCCCTCCGCGGCGGGCGCGGCGGCGAGCACCGGGTGGAAGATGCCCCGCGCGACGGCCCGCTCCAGGTCGTCCACGAGTGTCTTGAAGTCGATGTCCTCACCGCTGAGATAGCGGTCCATGAGGGACTCGTCCTCGCTCTCGGAGATGATCCCCTCGATCAGGGTGTTGCGCGCCTGTTCGATCAGCGGCAGCTGGTCCTCGCCGGGCTCGGACTCCTTGCGCTCCCCGGAGGCGTAGTCGAATATCCGCTGCGAGAGCAGCCCGATCAGACCCGTCACGGGGGCGTGGCCGTCCGGCCCCTGCTCTCCGTAGAGGGGCAGATACAGCGGCAGTACGGCATCGGGGTCGTCGGCGCCGAATGCCTCGGCACAGGTCCGGGTCATCTCCGTGAAGTCCGCTCGGGCCGACTCCAGGTGGGTGACCACGATGGCCCGCGGCATGCCGACCGCCGCGCACTCCTCCCACACCATGCGGGTCGCGCCGGTGATGCCCTCGATGCCCTCCGCCGCCGAGACGACGAAGAGGGCCGCGTCCGCGGCGCGCAGACCGGCCCTCAGCTCCCCGACGAAGTCGGCGTATCCCGGGGTGTCCAATAGGTTGATCTTGAAGCCGCCCCATTCGACGGGGACCAGGGACAGCTGCACCGAGCGCTGCTGCCGGTGTTCGATCTCGTCGTAGTCGGAGACGGTGCCGCCGTCCTCCACGCGGCCCGCCCGGTTCACCGCCCCCGCGGTCAGTGCGAGAGCCTCCACCAGAGTCGTCTTGCCCGAACCGCTGTGGCCGACCAGCACCACATTCCGTACGGACGCGGGGTGGTCGGCCGATGCTGCCCTGCCGGCGGCTCCGGGGTGTGCGTTCGCCTTGTCGCCCATGCCTTGGCCTCCCGGTCACGTGCACGGTGAGGAGGCTCAGCCCCCTCGGGGATGCTGGCTGCTCGCGGACGCGCGGGGGCCGGGTGCGGGGCGGCCCCGGCGGCGCCCGTCATGCTTTCGAGCTTTCCACTCGGGTCACTCTGCGTCCATACGTCGTACGCGATCGTGAGGGGGCGAGCCGGTCCGTCAAGGGCGTGACTACGATGGGCCAGCCGGTGGCCAACGGGGCCACACGGCGCACCGAACCCTCGGGAAGGCCATGCTGAACAAGTACGCGCGTGCATTCTTCACGCGTGTCCTCACACCGTTCGCCGCGTTTCTCATCCGCCGCGGGGTCAGCCCCGACGCGGTCACCTTCATCGGCACCGCCGGTGTGGTGGCGGGAGCGCTGGTCTTCTTCCCCCGGGGAGAGTTCTTCTGGGGAACGATCGTCATCACCCTGTTCGTCTTCTCGGACCTCGTCGACGGCAACATGGCCCGCCAGCTCGGCCGCTCCAGCCGCTGGGGCGCCTTCCTGGACTCGACGCTCGACCGGGTGGCGGACAGCGCGATCTTCGGAGGCCTCGCCCTCTGGTACGCGGGATCGGGCGACGACAACATCCTCTGCGCCGTCTCCATCTTCTGTCTGGCGAGCGGCCAGGTGGTCTCGTACACAAAGGCACGCGGCGAGGCCATCGGCCTGCCCGTCGCCGTCAACGGCCTGGTGGAGCGCGCCGAGCGCCTGGTGATCTCCCTGGTCGCCGCGGGCCTCGCGGGCCTTCACAAGTTCGGCGTCCCCGGCATCCAGATCCTGCTGCCCATCGCCCTGTGGATCGTCGCGGCCGGCAGCATGGTCACCCTCGTCCAGCGCGTCGTGACCGTGCGCCGGGAGTCCGCGGAGGCGGACGCCGCCGCGGCCGCCGACGCGCAGGAGAGTGAGGCCGCGCAGTGAAGGACCGACTCACCGACGCGCTGTACGGGCTCGGCTGGAGCACCGTCAAGAGGCTCCCCGAGCCGGCCGCCCAACGGCTCGGCAGGACCATCGCCGACACGGTGTGGAAGCGGCGGGGCAAGGGCGTGCTGCGGCTGGAGTCCAACCTCGCGCGCGTGGTGCCCGACGCGAGCCCGCAGCGCCTGGCCGAGCTCTCCAAGGCGGGCATGCGCTCCTACCTGCGCTACTGGATGGAGTCCTTCCGGCTGCCGTCCTGGAGCAGGGACCGCATCGTCGAAGGCCTCGACGTCAAGGACGTCCACCACCTCACCGACGGGCTCGCCGCAGGCAAGGGCGTCGTCCTCGCGCTGCCGCACCTGGGCAACTGGGACCTCGCGGGCGCCTGGGTCACCACCAAGCTGGAGACCCCCTTCACGACGGTCGCCGAGCGCCTGAAGCCCGAGACGCTGTACGACCGCTTCGTCGCCTACCGCGAGAGCCTCGGCATGGAGGTCCTGCCGCACACCGGCGGCGCCGCCTTCGGCACGCTGGCGCGGCGGCTGCGCGCGGGCGGTCTCGTCTGCCTCGTCGCCGACCGCGATCTGTCGTCCTCCGGAGTCGAGGTCAAGTTCTTCGGAGACACCGCCCGGATGCCCGCGGGGCCCGCACTGCTCGCGCAGCAGACCGGCGCCCTGTTGCTGCCCGTCACCCTCTGGTATGACGATTCGCCCGTCATGAAGGGGCGCGTCCATCCGCCCGTCGACGTCCCCGAGACAGGTAACCGGGTCGAGAAGACGTCTGCCATGACACAGGCGCTGGCCGACGCCTTCGCCACCGGTATCGCCGACCATCCGGAGGACTGGCACATGCTGCAGCGACTGTGGCTCGCCGACCTGGAGCCCCGCCCCGACGACGAGGCCGCGACCCGCCGGGCGGGGGAGCCCTCGTGAAGATCGGCATCGTCTGCCCCTACTCGTGGGACGTGCCGGGCGGCGTCCAGTTCCACATCCGCGATCTGGCGGAGCACCTCATCCGCCTCGGGCACGAGGTGTCCGTACTGGCCCCGGCCGACGACGAGACACCGCTCCCGTCGTACGTCGTATCGGCCGGCCGCGCCGTCCCCGTGCCGTACAACGGCTCCGTCGCACGGCTCAACTTCGGCTTCCTGTCGGCCGCGCGGGTGCGCCGCTGGCTGCACGACGGCACTTTCGACGTCATCCACATCCACGAGCCCGCCTCGCCCTCGCTGGGGCTGCTCGCCTGCTGGGCGGCGCAGGGCCCGATCGTCGCGACGTTCCACACGTCCAATCCGCGCTCCCGGGCCATGATCGCCGCGTATCCGATCCTGCAGCCCGCCCTGGAGAAGATCAGCGCCCGCATCGCCGTGAGCGAGTACGCACGCCGCACGCTCGTCGAACACCTCGGCGGCGACGCCGTCGTCATCCCGAACGGCGTCGACGTCGACTTCTTCGCCGAGGCCGATCCCAGACCTGAGTGGCAGGGGGAGACGATCGGCTTCATCGGCCGCATCGACGAGCCCCGCAAGGGCCTCCCGGTGCTGATGAAGGCGCTGCCGCAGATCTTCGCCGAGCGGCCGAACTCCCGGCTGCTGGTCGCGGGCCGCGGCGACGAGGAGGAGGCGGTGGCCTCGCTCCCCGCCGAACTGCGCTCCCGGGTGGAGTTCCTCGGCATGGTCAGCGACGAGGACAAGGCGCGGCTGCTGCGCAGCGTCGACCTGTACGTCGCCCCCAACACCGGCGGCGAGAGCTTCGGGATCATCCTGGTCGAGGCGATGTCCGCGGGCGCGCCCGTGCTCGCCAGCGACCTGGACGCCTTCGCACAGGTCCTCGGCCAGGGCGCGGCGGGCGACCTGTTCGCCAACGAGGACGCGGAGTCCCTCGCCAAGTCGGCGGTACGGCTCCTCGCCGACCCCGACCGCCGCGAGGGCCTGCGCGAGCGAGGCAGCGCGCACGTGCGGCGCTTCGACTGGTCGACGGTCGGCTCCGACATCCTCGCGGTGTACGAGACGGTCACGGACGGCGCGGCGTCGGTCGCGGAGGACGAGAGAGTGGGGCTGCGGGCGCGGTTCGGGCTCACCCGTACCTGACGTACCGCCGCGCTCCGGCGCCCCGCGGGTGCCCGGTGGCGGACCGGTGGCCGCGGGGCGACTAGCCTGAACGCCCGTGACCTCCACACTGATCTGGATCGCCGTCGCCCTGTTCGCGATCGGCCTCTACCTGAGCTGGACCGCCGGACGGCTCGACCGGCTGCACGCGCGCATCGACGCGGCGCGCGCCGCCCTCGACGCCCAACTGCTGCGCCGCGCCTCGGTCGCCCAGGAACTGGCCACCTCCGGAGTGCTCGACCCCGCCGCCTCGATCGTGCTCTACGAAGCGGCGCACGCGGCCCGGCAGGCGGAGGAGGAGCAGCGCGAGGTCGCCGAGAGCGAGCTCAGTCAGGCGCTGCGGGCGATCTTCGGCGAGGTGCAGCAGGTCGAGGCGGTGCGCGAGGCCCCGGGCGGGGACGAGGCGGCCACCGAGCTGGCCGCGTCCGTGCGCCGGGTGCCGATGGCCCGGCGCTTCCACAACGACTCCGTGCGCGCCGCCCGCGCCCTGCGCAGGCACCGCACGGTCCGCTGGTTCCGTCTCGCGGGGCACGCGCCCTTCCCGATGGCCTTCGAGATGGACGACGAGCCGCCGACGGCACTGGCGGACCGTGCGACTACGTAGCGGCACGAGAGGCCGGTCGGTGCGGCTCTGACCAGGGGCACCAGAGGAAAATGAGCCACCGGTCATCCATTGGCCCTTGCTGTGGCCTGGTCGCCGGGCGTTTCCTCGGAGCTGTAGAAATCCTCTTCAGCGAGTGAGGTCAACTCCGTGTCCAGCACCCCTGACAGCACCAACCCGACGCCCGAGACCGGCACCGCCCGCGTGAAGCGCGGCATGGCCGAGCAGCTCAAGGGCGGCGTGATCATGGACGTCGTCAACGCCGAGCAGGCGAAGATAGCCGAGGACGCCGGCGCCGTCGCCGTCATGGCGCTGGAGCGGGTGCCCGCCGACATCCGCAAGGACGGCGGCGTGGCGCGGATGTCCGACCCGAACATGATCGAAGAGATCATCGAGGCCGTCTCGATCCCGGTCATGGCCAAGTCCCGCATCGGCCACTTCGTCGAGGCGCAGGTCCTGCAGTCCCTCGGCGTCGACTACATCGACGAGTCCGAGGTCCTCACCCCGGCCGACGAGGTCAACCACAGCGACAAGTTCGCCTTCACCACCCCCTTCGTGTGTGGCGCCACCAACCTGGGCGAGGCCCTGCGCCGCATCGCCGAGGGCGCGGCCATGATCCGCTCCAAGGGCGAGGCCGGCACCGGCAACGTCGTGGAGGCCGTCCGCCACCTGCGCCAGATCAAGAACGAGATCGCCAAGCTGCGCGGCTTCGACAACAACGAGCTGTACGCCGCCGCCAAGGACCTGCGCGCCCCCTATGAGCTGGTCAAGGAGACCGCCGAGCTCGGCAAGCTCCCGGTGGTCCTCTTCTCCGCCGGTGGCGTCGCCACCCCGGCCGACGCCGCCCTGATGCGCCAGCTCGGCGCCGAGGGCGTCTTCGTCGGCTCCGGCATCTTCAAGTCCGGCGACCCGGCCAAGCGCGCCGCCGCCATCGTGAAGGCCACCACCTTCTTCGACGACCCGAAGATCATCGCCGACGCCTCCCGCAACCTCGGCGAGGCCATGGTCGGCATCAACTGCGACACCCTGCCGGAGACCGAGCGCTACGCGAACCGAGGCTGGTAATGACCACTCCCGTAGTGGGCGTCCTCGCCCTTCAGGGGGACGTACGGGAGCACCTGATCGCCCTGGCCTCGGCGGACGCCGTGGCCAGGCCGGTCCGGCGCCCCGAGGAGCTCGCCGAGGTCGACGGCCTGGTCATCCCCGGCGGTGAGTCCACCACCATCTCCAAGCTGGCCACCCTCTTCGGCCTGATGGAGCCCCTCCGCGCGCGCGTGCGGGACGGCCTGCCGGTCTACGGCAGCTGCGCGGGCATGATCATGCTCGCCGACAAGATTCTCGACCCGCGCTCGGGCCAGGCGACGGTGGGCGGCATCGACATGATCGTGCGGCGCAACGCGTTCGGACGGCAGAACGAGTCGTTCGAGGCGGCCGTCGACGTCAAGGGCGTCGAGGGTGCCCCGGTCGAGGGCGTCTTCATCCGCGCCCCCTGGGTGGAGTCGGTCGGCGCCGAGGTCGAGGTGCTGGCCGAGCACGGGGGCCACATCGTCGCCGTGCGCCAGGGCAACGCGCTCGCCACGTCGTTCCACCCCGAGCTGACGGGCGACCACCGGATTCACGCGCTGTTCGTGGAGATGGCGCGGGGTAACCCCCGCGCGGGATCCTTGTAGGATCTCCGGGGATCCCACCGTGGCCTCAAGGCCTGAAGGTCTGGGAGAGTTCGTACTGGTTGTTGGGTAACGCGAAGGAGACAGGCAGATGTCCGGCCACTCTAAATGGGCTACGACGAAGCACAAGAAGGCCGTGATCGACGCCAAGCGCGGCAAGCTCTTCGCGAAGATGATCAAGAACATCGAGGTCGCGGCCCGTACCGGCGGCGCCGACGTGTCCGGTAACCCGACCCTCTTCGACGCCATCCAGAAGGCCAAGAAGAGCTCGGTCCCGAACAAGAACATCGACTCCGCGGTCAAGCGCGGCGCCGGCCTCGAAGCCGGTGGCGCCGACTACGAGACGATCATGTACGAGGGCTACGGCCCGAACGGTGTCGCGGTGCTCATCGAGTGCCTCACCGACAACCGCAACCGCGCCGCCTCCGACGTGCGCGTGGCCATGACGCGCAACGGCGGCTCGATGGCCGACCCGGGCTCCGTGTCGTACCTCTTCAACCGCAAGGGCGTCGTCATCGTCCCCAAGGGCGAGCTGAGCGAGGACGACGTCCTCGGCGCCGTCCTCGACGCGGGCGCCGAAGAGGTCAACGACCTGGGCGAGACCTTCGAGGTCCTCAGCGAGGCCACCGACCTGGTCGCGGTCCGCACCGCGCTCCAGGAGGCCGGCATCGACTACGACTCGGCCGACGCCAACTTCGTCCCGACCATGCAGGTCGAGCTGGACGAGGACGGCGCCCGGAAGATCTTCAAGCTGATCGACGCCCTGGAGGACAGCGACGACGTGCAGAACGTCTTCGCCAACTTCGACGTCTCGGACGAGGTCATGGCGAAGGTCGACGCGTAAGCGGCAGCTCGCGCAGTTCCCCGCGCCCCTGTGGGGCGCGCATGGGCCGACGGGACACGCCCCGTCGGCCCATCGCGTTGTCAGAGGGACCCGATAACCTGCACGGACAGGCAATGGGAGGGGCTACGTGCGCGTGTTGGGGGTCGACCCGGGACTCACCCGGTGCGGTGTCGGTGTCGTCGAGGGCGTCGCCGGACGACCGCTGACCATGCGTGGCGTCGGGGTCGTGAGGACCCCGGCCGACGCGGAGCTCGGCCACCGCCTCGTCGCCATCGAGCAGGGCATCGAGCAGTGGCTCGACGAGCACAGCCCCGAAGTCCTCGCCGTGGAGCGGGTCTTCAGCCAGCACAATGTGCGCACGGTCATGGGCACCGCCCAGGCCAGCGCCGTCGCCATGCTCTGCGCGTCCCGCCGCGGCATCCCCGTCGCCCTGCACACCCCCAGCGAGGTCAAGGCCGCCGTCACCGGCAGCGGCCGCGCCGACAAGGCCCAGGTCGGGGCGATGGTCACCCGCCTCCTGCGGCTCGACGCGCCCCCGAAGCCCGCCGACGCGGCGGACGCCCTGGCCCTCGCCATCTGCCACATCTGGCGCGCCCCCGCGCAGAACCGCCTGCAACAGGCCGTCGCCCAGAACCGGCTCCAGCAGGCCGCCGCCCAGCACGCCGCCAGGACCCCCACAGCCCAGAAAGGCCGAACCGCATGATCGCCTTCGTCAGCGGCCCCGTAGCCGCCCTCGCCCCCGATACCGCGGTGGTCGAGGTCGGTGGCATCGGCATGGCCGTCCAGTGCACGCCCAACACGCTCTCCACGCTCCGGGTGGGCCAGCAGACCAAGCTCGCCACCTCCCTGGTCGTCCGAGAGGACTCCCTCACCCTGTACGGCTTCGCGGACGACGACGAGCGCCAGACCTTCGAGCTGCTCCAGACCGCGAGCGGCGTCGGCCCGCGCCTCGCCCAGGCCATGCTCGCCGTGCACAGCCCCGACGCCCTGCGCCGCGCCGTCTCCACCGGCGACGAGAAGGCGCTCACCGCCGTCCCCGGCATCGGCAAGAAGGGCGCCCAGAAGCTCCTCCTGGAGTACAAGGACCGCCTCGGCGAGCCCCTCGGCACCGGCGGCCCGGCGATCGGCAAGGCCGTCACCGCGGGCTGGCGCGACCAGCTGCACGCAGCCCTCATCGGCCTCGGATACGCCACGCGCGAGGCCGACGAAGCCGTCGCCGCCGTCACCCCGCAGGCCGAGGCCACCGAGGGCACGCCCCAGGTCGGACAGCTCCTCAAGGCCGCACTCCAGACCCTGAACCGCACCCGCTAGCCCTATCCGTACGCACCCGACGGCCACCCCTTGAACCGCATCGCGAGGCACACCGCATGAACTGGGACGACACGACCGACGAAGCTGCCGGCGCGGCCGAGCGGCTCGTCGGGCCCGCCGCGGAGCGGCTGGTGGACTCCGGCGCCGACGGCGAGGACCAGGCGGTCGAGGCCGCCCTGCGCCCCAAGGACCTGGGCGAGTTCATCGGCCAGGAGAAGGTCCGCGAGCAGCTCGACCTGGTCCTGCGGGCGGCACGCGCGCGTGGCGCCACCGCCGACCACGTGCTGCTCTCCGGCGCCCCCGGCCTCGGCAAGACCACCCTCTCGATGATCATCGCCGCCGAGATGGGCGCCCCGATCCGCATCACCAGCGGCCCCGCCATCCAGCACGCGGGCGACCTCGCCGCGATCCTCTCCTCCCTCCAGGAGGGCGAAGTCCTCTTCCTCGACGAGATCCACCGGATGTCGCGGCCCGCCGAGGAAATGCTCTACATGGCCATGGAGGACTTCCGCGTCGACGTCATCGTCGGCAAGGGCCCCGGCGCCACCGCCATCCCCCTCGAACTGCCGCCCTTCACCCTCGTCGGCGCCACCACGCGCGCGGGCCTGCTGCCCCCGCCGCTGCGCGACCGCTTCGGCTTCACCGCCCACATGGAGTTCTACGAACCCGCCGAGCTGGAGCGCGTCGTCCACCGCTCCGCCCAGCTCCTCGACGTGGAGATCGACCCGGCGGGCGCCGCCGAGATCGCGGGCCGCTCACGCGGCACGCCCCGTATCGCCAACCGCCTGCTGCGCCGCGTCCGGGACTACGCCCAGGTCAAGGCCGACGGCCGGATCGACCGCGAGATCGCGGGCGCGGCCCTCGCGGTCTACGAGGTGGACGGACGGGGCCTGGACCGCCTCGACCGGGCGGTCCTGGAAGCGCTGCTCAAGCTGTTCGGCGGCGGTCCCGTCGGCCTGTCGACGCTCGCGGTCGCGGTGGGGGAGGAGCGCGAGACGGTCGAGGAGGTGGCGGAGCCCTTCCTGGTACGGGAGGGGCTGCTCGCCCGCACCCCGCGCGGCCGCGTCGCGACGCCCGCGGCCTGGGCGCACCTCGGCCTGGTGCCCCCGCGCCAGGCGGGCGGAAAGGGACAACAGGACCTGTTCGGGGCGTGAGACCGGCGAGACGGCACCGCGGCCGCAGGACAACGGCGCGGATAGTCGACCCCTCAGGAACTGCGGTGCCATGCTGAGCGTTGTTCGTTAGGTGCGGACTCGCTTAGACTCCGCCGATGCCGCCCTTGTGGGCGGTGTACCCACCCCCATCCCAATGGCCGCTTACCCGCGCGGTCGTGCGAAGGAAACTCCGTCCCGTGAATATCGTGACCCTCCTCCCGTTCATCGTGCTCATCGGGGCCATGTTCCTGATGACCCGGTCTGCGAAGAAGAAGCAGCAGGCCGCCGCGCAGATGCGTAACGAGATGCAGCCCGGCACCGGCATCCGCACGATCGGTGGCATGTACGCCACCGTCAAGGAGGTTCACGACGAAGCCGTCCTCCTTGAGGTGGCTCCCGGTGTCCACGCGGTTTACGCGAAGAACTCGATCGGCGCCGTTCTCGCCGACGACGAGTACAACCGCATCGTGCACGGCACCGAGGACGACCTGAACGAGGACGACACCCCCGTCGTTCCGGACGACGCCTCCTCCCTGACCGAGACCGACGAGCCCGCCGACGCTTCCGCCGACTCGCCCATCGACCTCGGCAAGAAGGACGCGGCCGGGACCGACGACGCGGAGCCGAAGAAGACCGACGGCGAGTCCGACGCGAAGTAGTCACGGCCGGGGCCCGTGGGGCGCGCCGCTCGCGCGCCACGGGCCCCGGATCACGTGCATTTCGCGCCGAATCTCGACACCACTTCATGGCCGCCCGCCCGGGCCTCCCCGCACCGCAAGGGGGCAGACCGGACGCCGGGCGGTTGGACAGGGAGAACGAGAAGGTGGCAGCACCCAAGAAGGGCCGAAGGCAGAGCGCGCCGGGCAAGCCGGGACGCTCACTGGTCTTCATCCTGATCGCCCTCGTGGCGCTGACCGGGGGAATGTTCCTTTCGGGGCACACCACGCCTCGCCTGGGCATCGACCTCGCCGGCGGCACGAGCATCACGCTTGAGGCGAAGAACGAGCCCGGTCAGAAGAACGCGATCAACCCGACCAACATGAACACCGCGGTTGACATCATCAACAACCGCGTCAACGGCCTGGGTGTCTCCGAGGCCGAGGTTCAGACCCAGGGCGACAAGAACATCATTGTCAACATCCCCAAGGGTTCGAACGAGAAGCAGGCGCGCGCGCAGGTCGGCACGACCGCTCAGCTCTACTTCCGTCCGGTGATCACGCAGACCAGCGGCGAGCCGATGCCCGAGCCGTCCCCCAGCTCCTCGTCGTCCGGGACGGACAAGGAGAAGGACAAGAGCAAGGCCACGGACAAGGCCACGGACAAGGCCACCGACAAGGCGACCTCTCCCACCGCCTCCCCGTCGACCCAGGGCCGCGCCGTCAGCGAGGCACTGAAGGCGGACCCGACGCCGTCGGACAAGGCCAAGGACGGTGACGACGGCAAGAAGAAGGACAAGACGCCGACTCCCGACCCGGCCACCGCCAAGCTCCAGGAGCAGTTCACCAAGCTGGACTGCACCGACAAGAAGGCGCGGGCCGCGGCCGGCCAGGGCATCAAGCCCTCCCAGCCGACCATCGCGTGCGGAAAGAGCCCCGACGGCAAGTCGTGGGACAAGTTCATCCTCGCCCCGGCCGAGGTGAACGGCAAGGACGTCAAGAAGGCCCAGGCGGTCATCAACCAGGCGTCCGGTGCCTGGGTCGTCAACATGGACTTCACCAAGGGCGGCTCGAAGAAGTTCGCCGCGGTCACCAGCAAGCTCTCGCAGCAGCAGCCCCCGCAGAACCAGTTCGCGATCGTCCTCGACGGTGACGTCGTCTCCGCCCCCAGTGTCAACACGACCCTGAGCGCCAACGCCGAGATCTCCGGCAGCTTCACCCAGCAGTCCGCGAAGGACCTGGCGAACGTCCTCTCGTACGGCGCCCTGCCGCTCTCCTTCCACGAGCAGAGCGTCACCACGGTCAGCCCGGCCCTCGGCGGCGAGCAGCTGGAGGCGGGCCTCATCGCGGGCGCCATCGGCCTCGCGCTGGTCATCGTCTACCTGGTGGCCTACTACCGCGGCCTCTCGCTCATCGCCATCGCGAGCCTCCTGGTCTCCGCGGCGCTGACGTACACGATCATGACGCTGCTCGGCCCGACCATTAAGTTCGCGCTGAACCTGCCGGCGGTCTGCGGTGCGATCGTCGCGATCGGCATCACGGCGGACTCGTTCATCGTGTTCTTCGAGCGCGTGCGGGACGAGATCCGCGAGGGCCGCACGCTGCGGCCCGCCGTCGAGCGGGGCTGGCCCCGCGCCCGGCGCACCATCCTGGTCTCCGACTTCGTGTCGTTCCTCGCCGCCGCCGTGCTCTTCGTCGTCACGGTCGGCAAGGTGCAGGGCTTCGCGTTCACGCTCGGCCTGACCACGCTGCTCGACGTCGTCGTCGTCTTCTTCTTCACGAAGCCGCTGATGACGCTCATGGCCCGCAAGAAGTTCTTCGCGGGCGGCCACAAGTGGTCCGGCCTGGACCCGGAGCGGCTCGGCGCCAAGCCCCCGCTGCGCCGGTCCCGCCGCGTCACCGCTCCCCCCGCCGGCCCTGTCGACCCGAAGGAGGCGTGAGATGTCGAAGCTCGGCAATCTCGGCGCCAGGCTCTACCGCGGTGAGGTCGGCTACGACTTCGTCGGCAAGCGCAAGATCTGGTACGGCATCTCGATACTGATCACCATCACGGCCATCGTCGGCCTGGCGGTGCGCGGCCTGAACATGGGCATCGAGTTCGAGGGCGGCGCCGTCTTCAACACCCCGAAGACGAGTGTCTCGGTCTCCGAGGCCGAGGAGTCCGCGGAGAAGGCCTCGGGCCACGACGCGATCGTCCAGAAGCTGGGCGACGACGCGATGCGCATCCAGATCGCGGGCGTGGACATCAAGAAGTCCGACCAGATCAAGGAAGCGCTCGCCGAGGACCTGGACGTCAAGGCCGGCGACATCAACGCCGACCTGGTGGGCCCCAGTTGGGGTGAGCAGATCGCCAACAAGGCCTGGCAGGGCCTGGCCATCTTCATGGTGCTCGTGGTGATCTACCTCGCGATCGCCTTCGAATGGCGCATGGCGCTCGCGGCACTGATCGCGCTGATCCACGACATCACCATCACCGTGGGCGTGTACGCGCTGGTCGGCTTCGAGGTCACACCGGGCACGGTGATCGGTCTGCTGACCATCCTCGGTTACTCGCTCTACGACACAGTGGTGGTCTTCGACAGCTTGAAGGAGCAGTCGAAGGACCTCACCAAGCAGACGCAATACACCTACAGCGAGGTCGCCAACCGCAGCATCAACGGCACCCTGGTGCGCTCCATCAACACCACGGTCGTCGCGCTGCTCCCGGTGGCGGGCCTGCTCTTCATCGGTGGCGGCGTCCTCGGCGCCGGCATGCTCAACGACATCTCGCTGTCGCTGTTCGTCGGCCTCGCGGCCGGCGCGTACTCCTCGATCTTCATCGCCACGCCGCTCGTCGCCGACTTCAAGGAGCGCGAGCCGCAGATGAAGGCCCTCAAGAAGCGGGTGCTCGCCAAGCGCGCGGCGGCCGCGGCCAAGGGGGAGTCCCAGGAGGCGCAGGAGCCCGCCGGTGACGAGGAGCCGCAGGACGTCGTGGTCGGCGACGCCACCCCGGCCGTCGTCGGTCCCCGCACGCAGTCCGCGTCGCGCGGCCGCGGCAAGGGCCGTCCTTCGGGGAAGCGCCGATGACCGAGCTCGCAGGCGTCACGGAGCTGCTGCTCAGCCGCATCCGTGACGTCCCGGACTACCCGGTGCCGGGCGTGATGTTCAAGGACATCACGCCGCTGCTCGCCGACCCGGTGGCGTTCTCCGCGCTCACGGAGACGCTCGCCGACCTCAGCGTGCGGCACGGCGCCACGAAGATCGTCGGCCTGGAGGCCCGCGGGTTCATCCTCGGCGCCCCCGTCGCGCTCCGCGCCGGGCTCGGCTTCATCCCCGTACGCAAGGCGGGCAAGCTCCCCGGAGCGACGCTGAAGCAGAGCTACGACCTGGAGTACGGCAGCGCCGAGATCGAGGTGCACGCCGAGGACCTGGACGCGGGCGACCGCGTCATGGTCATCGACGACGTCCTCGCCACCGGTGGCACCGCGGCGGCCTCACTGGACCTGATCCGCCGCTCGGGCGCCGAGGTGGCCGGTGTCGCGGTCCTCATGGAGCTCGGCTTCCTCGACGGCCGCCAGAAGCTGGCGCAGGCCCTGGACGGGGCACCGCTGGAGGCGCTGATCACCGTCTGACAGACGGTTCGCAGGACGACACGACGGGCGTTCCGGTATCCACCGGGGCGCCCGTCGCCGTCCCGGCCGGTCCCCGCCCGGACGGCCCCGGGGAATCGGACCCCCGCCTCTCGCGTTTCTCCAGTACAGAGCTGTCTCACCGGCCCAGGGCGAGCCGACGGCCCAGGATCGATACCATGGACTCTTCGGGGCCTGACCGGGGGACCCCGATCGCGCACAGGGAGCGCTCTTGCCAGACGAGTCCCAGCCACTCACCGCCGCCAAGGCCGCGCAGCAGGCCCAGCAGGCCGCGGCGGGCTCAGGCGCGCCCGCGAAGAAGGCAGAAGGCGGGCAGGGCGGCACGGCCGCGCAGCGCGCCCAGGGAGAGGTAGCCCGGGGAGACAAACCGGCCGAGCAGCCCCGCCCGAAGCCGCCCGCGGACCACCACCCGACGGCCCCCGCGATCCGGCCCGCCACCGGCCAGCCCGCGCGTACGGGCTCCTCCAACCGCGTCCGGGCCCGGCTCGCCCGGCTCGGCGTCCAGCGCTCGAACCCGTACAACCCGGTCCTGGAGCCCCTCCTGCGCATAGTGCGCAGCAACGACCCCAAGATCGAGACGTCCACGCTCCGCCAGATCGAGCGGGCCTACCAGGTCGCCGAGCGCTGGCACCGCGGCCAGAAGCGCAAGAGCGGCGACCCCTACATCACGCACCCGCTCGCCGTGACGACGATCCTCGCCGAGCTGGGCATGGACCCCGCCACCCTGATGGCGGGCCTGCTGCACGACACCGTCGAGGACACCGAGTACGGCCTGGACACCCTCAAGCGCGACTTCGGCGACCAGGTCGCCCTGCTCGTCGACGGCGTCACCAAGCTGGACAAGGTCAAGTTCGGCGAGGCCGCGCAGGCCGAGACCGTGCGCAAGATGGTCGTCGCCATGGCCAAGGACCCGCGCGTCCTGGTCATCAAGCTCGCCGACCGCCTGCACAACATGCGCACGATGCGGTATCTGAAGCGCGAGAAGCAGGAGAAGAAGGCCCGCGAGACCCTGGAGATCTACGCTCCGCTGGCGCACCGCCTGGGCATGAACACCATCAAGTGGGAGCTGGAGGACCTCGCCTTCGCGATCCTCTACCCCAAGATGTACGACGAGATCGTGCGCCTCGTCGCCGAGCGGGCCCCCAAGCGCGACGAGTACCTCGCCATAGTGACCGACGAGGTCCAGGCCGACCTCAGGTCCGCCCGCATCAAGGCCACCGTCACCGGCCGCCCGAAGCACTACTACAGCGTCTACCAGAAGATGATCGTGCGAGGCCGGGACTTCGCCGAGATCTACGACCTGGTGGGTATTCGGGTACTCGTCGACACCGTGCGCGACTGCTACGCCGCGCTCGGCACCGTCCACGCGCGATGGAACCCGGTCCCCGGCCGGTTCAAGGACTACATCGCGATGCCGAAGTTCAACATGTACCAGTCGCTGCACACGACGGTCATCGGTCCCAACGGCAAGCCCGTCGAGCTCCAGATCCGTACGTTCGACATGCACCGCCGCGCCGAGTACGGCATCGCCGCGCACTGGAAGTACAAGCAGGAGGCCGTAGCCGGTGCCTCCAAGGTGCGCACCGACGTGCCGAGGAAGGCCGGCGGCAAGGACGACCACCTCAATGACATGGCGTGGCTGCGCCAGCTCCTCGACTGGCAGAAGGAGACCGAGGACCCCAGCGAGTTCCTGGAGTCCCTGCGCTTCGACCTGTCGCGCAACGAAGTCTTCGTGTTCACGCCGAAGGGCGACGTCATAGCGCTGCCGGCGGGCGCCACCCCCGTCGACTTCTCGTACGCGGTGCACACCGAGGTCGGCCACCGCACCATAGGCGCGCGGGTCAACGGCCGCCTGGTACCGCTCGAATCGACCCTGGACAACGGCGACCTGGTGGAGGTCTTCACCTCCAAGGCCGCGGGCGCTGGCCCGTCCCGCGACTGGCTCGGCTTCGTCAAGTCGCCCCGGGCGCGCAACAAGATCCGCGCGTGGTTCTCCAAGGAGCGCCGCGACGAGGCCATCGAGCAGGGCAAGGACGCCATCGCGCGCGCCATGCGCAAGCAGAACCTGCCGATCCAGCGGATCCTCACGGGCGACTCCCTGGTCACCCTCGCGCACGAGATGCGCTACCCCGACATCTCGTCGCTGTACGCGGCGATCGGCGAGGGTCACGTCACCGCGCAGTCCGTCGTGCAGAAGCTCGTCCAGGCGCTCGGCGGCGAGGAGGCCGCCAACGAGGACATCGCGGAGAGCGCGCCGCCCTCGCGCGGCCGCAGCAAGCGCCGCTCCAACGCCGACCCCGGTGTCGTGGTCAAGGGCGTCGAGGACGTGTGGGTCAAGCTGGCCCGCTGCTGCACGCCCGTGCCGGGCGACCCCATCATCGGCTTCGTCACGCGCGGCAGCGGCGTCTCGGTGCACCGCAGCGACTGCGTGAACGTGGACTCGCTCTCGCGCGAGCCCGAGCGAATCCTGGAAGTCGAGTGGGCGCCCACCCAGTCGTCGGTCTTCCTGGTCGCCATCCAGGTCGAGGCCCTGGACCGTTCGCGCCTCCTGTCGGACGTCACGCGCATCCTCTCGGACCAGCACGTGAACATCCTGTCGGCGGCCGTGCAGACCTCCCGCGACCGCGTCGCCACGAGCCGCTTCACCTTCGAGATGGGCGACCCCAAGCACCTGGGCCACGTGCTCAAGGCGGTCAGGGGCGTGGAGGGCGTGTACGACGTCTATCGGGTGACGTCGGCGCGAAGGCCGTAAACGCGGTACTACGGAGAGGGGCTCCCGCACGCGATGTGCGGGAGCCCCTCTCCGTAACGTGCCGAAAACTCAGCCGCCGAACTCGTGCAGGCCCTTCAGGGCCTGGTCGAGCAGCGCCTGCCGGCCGTCGAGCTCCTTCTGGAGCTTGTCGGCCTTGGCGTTGTTGCCGGCGGCGCGCGCCTTGTCGATCTGCTCGACCAGCTTGTCCACCGCCGCCTGCAGCTGACCGGTGAGACCCTCGGCCCGAGCCCGTGCCTCCGGGTTCGTCCGGCGCCACTCGGCTTCCTCGGACTCCTGCAGGGCACGCTCCACGGCGTGCATCCGGCCCTCGACCTTCGGGCGGGCGTCACGCGGGACGTGGCCGATGGCCTCCCAGCGCTCGTTGATGGACCGGAACGCGGCACGCGCCGTCTTCAGGTCCGTCACCGGGACGAGCTTCTCGGCCTCGGCGGCCAGCTCCTCCTTGAGCTTCAGGTTCTCGCCCTGCTCGGCGTCGCGCTCCGCGAAGACCGCGCTGCGCGCCGCGAAGAAGACGTCCTGGGCGCCGCGGAAGCGGTTCCACAGATCGTCCTCGTGCTCGCGCTGGGCGCGGCCCGCCGCCTTCCAGTCGGCCATCAACTCGCGGTACCGTGCGGCCGTCGGCCCCCAGTCCGTCGAGCTCGAAAGCGCCTCGGCCTCGGCGACCAGCTTCTCCTTGGCCTTGCGGGCCTCTTCGCGCTGCGCGTCCAGCGAGGCGAAGTGCGCCTTGCGGCGCTTGGAGAACGCCGAGCGCGCGTGCGAGAAGCGGTGCCACAGTTCGTCGTCCGACTTGCGGTCGAGGCGCGGCAGACCCTTCCAGGTGTCCACCAGGGCCCGCAGCCGCTCACCGGCCGCCCGCCACTGCTCGCTCTGGGCCAGCTCCTCGGCCTCGACGACCAGGGCCTCCTTGGCGTGCCGCGCCTCGTCGGACTGCTTGGCCTTCTGCGCCTTGCGCTCCTCGCGGCGCGCCTCGACGGTCTCCACCAGCTTGTCGAGCCGCTTGCTCAGGGCGTCCAGATCACCGACCGCGTGCGCCTCGTCGACCTGCTGGCGCAGGTGGTCGATGGCGGTCATCGCGTCCTTGGCCGACAGATCGGTCGTCTTCACCCGGCGCTCGAGAAGTCCGATCTCGACGACCAGACCGTCGTACTTGCGCTCGAAGTAGGCCAGGGCCTCGTCAGGAGATCCTGCCTGCCACGAACCGACCACTCGCTCGCCGCCGTCGGCCGTACGCACGTACACGGTCCCCGTCTCGTCGACGCGGCCCCACGGGTCGCTGCTCACAGCGCCTCCTCCACATGATGCCTGCGCAGGGCCTCGGGGCCCCCGGCATCGTCCACAGTTTCGTCACCGCCAACATAGGCGACCGGCGGGGCGGCTGTCCGCATCCCGCACGACCGAAGTTTGCCTGGCGGCGCTCAGGATTTGGTGACGGTGGCCTTGTCGATGACGACCGTCGCGTTCGGGGCGCCGTCGCCCTGCCCGGTGCTCTCGCCGGCGGCGGCGATCTTCTTCAGGACCTTCATCCCGGAATCGGAAATGGTCCCGAACGGTGTGTAGTCGGGCGGGAGCTGACTGTCCTGGTAGACGAGGAAGAACTGGCTGCCGCCGGTGTTCCTGCCCTTCTTCGCCCGGGCGTCGTACTGGTTCGCCATGGCGACCGTGCCGGCCGGATACACGTTCCCCTTCAGGCGCTTGTCCTTCAGGTTCTCGTCCGGGATCCGGTAGCCCGGAGTGCCCTTGCCGGTGCCCTTCGGGTCGCCGCACTGGAGGACGTAGATGCCGCCGGTGGTCAGGCGGTGGCACTTGGTGTGGTCCAGGTAGCCCTTGTTCACCAGGAAGTTGAAGGAGTTGACGGTGCGCGGGGCCTTCGCCGCGTCCAGGTTGAGTTCGATGTCACCGCACGTCGTCCGCAGGTCCATCCTGTAGTCGGCGGACTTGTCGATGCTGAGCGCAGGCTCCTTGTCGAAGCTCAGCGGCTTCACCTTGCCGGGCGCCGCCTTCGCGCACGGGTCCTTCGGCGCGCTGCTCGCCTGCGCGTTCGCGTCGTCCTTCGCGCCGTCCCCGTCGAAGGCCCCGGCCGCGTACGACACGGCGCCACCGGCCACGACCACCGCGAGCGTCCCCGCGATCACCGCGTTGCGCGCCCGTACCCGGCGCCGCGCGGCCTCGCGCCGCTCCTGCTGCCGCAAGAACTTCTCCCGCGCGAGCTGCTTGCGCCGCTGTTCCTGGCTGACCACCGGCTCTTCTCCCCTTCTCCCGCGCATGTCTCGTCATACGCTGCGTAGTGCCCCGTACCGTATATGGGTTACCTGTGGAATCGGCAGCGCCGGTAGGCTCTGATCTGCCGCGTTCTCCCGCCGGGGGCCGCGGCTCCCTCCCGCCGGACGACGAAATGAAGGACGATCGTGCTGATTGCCGGGTTCCCCGCCGGGGCCTGGGGCACCAACTGCTACGTGGTCGCCCCCGCCGCAGGCGAGGAGTGCGTGATCATCGACCCGGGCCACCAGGCCGCCCAGGGAGTCGAGGACGCACTCAAGAAGCATCGGCTCAAGCCCGTCGCGGTCATCCTCACCCACGGCCACATCGACCACGTCGCCTCGGTCGTCCCGGTGTGCGGAGCGCATGACGTGCCCGCGTGGATCCACCCCTCCGACCGGTACATGATGAGTGACCCGGAGAAGGCCCTCGGGCGCTCCATCGGGATGCCTCTCATGGGCGAGCTGACGGTGGGGGAGCCCGATGATCTCCGCGAGCTGACCGACGGCGCCGGGCTGAAGCTGGCGGGGCTCGACTTCACCGTCGCGCACGCGCCGGGCCATACGAAGGGGTCGGTGACCTTCCAGATGCCCGAGACGGCCGAGATCCCCTCGGTCTTCTTCTCGGGCGATCTGCTCTTCGCCGGCTCCATCGGACGCACCGACCTGCCCGGCGGCAGCCACACCGAGATCCTCCGGTCGCTGGCCCGCGTGTGCCTGCCGCTCGACGACTCGACCGTGGTGCTGTCCGGCCACGGCCCCCAGACATCCATCGGCCAGGAGCGCGCCACCAACCCGTATCTGCGGCAGGTGGCCGCCGGCCTGGGTCCGGACGACACGTCCGCCCCGCGACGAGGAATGTGACGAGAGAACTCCCGTGAGCACCTTCAAGGCCCCCAAGGGCACGTACGACCTGCTTCCGCCCGATTCCGCGAAGTTCCTCGCGGTGCGCGAGGCGATCGCCGCGCCGCTGCGCAACTCCGGCTACGGCTACATCGAGACGCCCGGCTTTGAGAACGTCGAGCTGTTCGCGCGCGGTGTCGGTGAGTCCACCGACATCGTCACCAAGGAGATGTACGCCTTCACGACCAAGGGCGGCGACGAGCTCGCGCTGCGCCCCGAGGGCACCGCGTCCGTGTTGCGCGCGGCCCTGGAGGGCAACCTCCACAAGGCGGGCAACCTCCCGGTCAAGCTCTGGTACTCCGGCTCGTACTACCGCTACGAGCGCCCCCAGAAGGGCCGCTACAGGCACTTCTCCCAGGTCGGCGCCGAGGCGATCGGCGCCGAGGACCCGGCCCTCGACGCCGAGCTGATCATCCTGGCCGACCAGGCGTACCGCGCCCTCGGCCTGCGGAACTTCCGCATCCTGCTCAACTCCCTCGGCGACAAGGAGTGCCGCCCCGTCTACCGCGCCGCGCTCCAGGAGTTCCTGCGCGGCCTGGACCTGGACGAGGAGACACGTCGACGTATCGACATCAACCCGCTGCGGGTCCTCGACGACAAGCGCGCGGACGTCCAGAAGCAGCTGGTGGGCGCCCCCTCGCTGCGTGACTACCTGTGCGACGCGTGCAAGGCGTACCACGAGCAGGTCCGCGAACTGATCACGGCGGCGGGCGTCGCCTTCGAGGACGACGAGAAGCTCGTCCGCGGCCTGGACTACTACACCCGCACCACCTTCGAGTTCGTCCACGACGGCCTGGGCTCGCAGTCCGCGGTCGGCGGCGGCGGCCGCTACGACGGCCTGTCCGAGATGATCGGCGGCCCCTCGCTGCCCTCGGTCGGCTGGGCGCTCGGCGTGGACCGCACCGTGCTCGCCCTGGAGGCGGAGGGCGTCGAGCTCGCACTGCCCGCGTCCACCAGCGTCTTCGCGGTGCCGCTCGGCGAGGAGGCGCGCCGCGTCCTCTTCGCCAAGGTGACGGAGTTGCGCAGGGCCGGGGTCGCGGCTGACTTCTCGTACGGCGGGAAGGGCCTGAAGGGCGCGATGAAGAACGCCAACCGCTCGGGCGCGCGCTTCACCGTCGTCGCCGGTGAGCGCGATCTGGCGGACGGCGTCGTCCAGCTCAAGGACATGGAGTCCGGCGAGCAGGACGCGGTGGCGGCGGACGAGATCGTGACGGTGCTGAAGGACCGGCTCGGAAAGTAGCGCCCCGCCCCATCCGTCCATCGTCCGTGCCTGCTTGTGTCCATCGGAGGGTGGACACACAGGCGCGTACGGCACAATGTGCGTGCCCGCGGACACATCGAGCGACGGAACGGCGTGATGAGCAAAACGATGTCAGCGAAGGACGACGCCTCGGACGAGCGGGAGCGCACGGGCGCGCCCGGCGCCGTCGGCGGCAGTCGTGCGCTCGCCCTGCTTCTGGTGATCACGGGCGCCGCCGGTCTGCTCGCCTCCTGGGTGATCACCATCGACAAGTTCGAGCTCCTGAAGGACCCGAACTTCCAGCCAGGCTGCAGCATCAACCCCGTCGTCGCCTGCGGCAGCATCATGAAGAGCGAGCAGGCCGAGGCCTTCGGCTTCCCCAACCCGATGCTGGGCCTGGTCACCTACGGCATCGTGGTCTGCGTCGGCATGAGCCTCCTCGCAGGGGCCCGCTTCCCGCGCTGGTACTGGCTCACGTTCAACGCGGGCGCGCTCTTCGGCGTCGGGTTCTGCACCTGGCTGATGATCCAGTCGCTCTACCACATCAACGCGCTCTGCCTCTGGTGCACGTTGGCCTGGATCGCCACGCTCCTGATGTTCTGGTACATCACGTCCTTCAACATCCGGGCCGGTTTCCTGCCCGCGCCGGCCTGGGCCAAGAGCTTCCTGGCCGACTTCACCTGGGCGCTGCCGGTGATGCACACCGGCGTCATCGCGATGCTGATCCTCACCCGCTGGGGCGCCGACCTCTGGGCCTGACCGGCGCCCGGAGGGATTGTCAGTGGGGTGACATAGGGTTCTCGACGTGGAGCCCGACCTGTTCACCGCCGCAGCCGAAGACCGCCAGGAGAAGGATCCGTCCAGCAGCCCCCTGGCCGTCCGGATGCGCCCGCGTACCCTCGACGAAGTCGTCGGCCAGCAGCATCTGCTGAAGCCGGGCTCGCCCCTGCGCCGCCTCGTCGGCGAGGGCGGCGGCGGCCCCGCGGGGCCGTCATCCGTCTTTCTGTGGGGCCCGCCGGGCATCGGCAAGACCACCCTGGCGTACGTCGTCTCGAAAGCCACGAACAAGCGCTTCGTCGAGCTCTCCGCGATCACCGCCGGCGTGAAGGAAGTGCGCGCGGTCATCGACGGCGCCCGCCGGGCGATGGGCGGCCACGGCAAGGAGACCGTCCTCTTCCTCGACGAGATCCACCGCTTCAGCAAGGCCCAGCAGGACTCCCTGCTGCCCGCCGTGGAGAACCGCTGGGTCACCCTGATCGCGGCGACCACCGAGAACCCGTACTTCTCGATCATCTCCCCCCTCCTGTCCCGCTCCCTGCTCCTCACCCTCGAACCGCTCACGGACGACGACCTGCGCGCCCTGCTCCGCCGGGCGCTCATCGACGAGCGCGGCCTGGCCGGCGCGGTCGAGCTGCCCGAGGATGCCGAGGAGCACCTGCTGCGCATCGCGGGCGGCGACGCCCGCCGCGTGCTCACGGCCCTGGAGGCGGGCGCGGGCTCGGCCCTCGCCAAGGGCGAGCGGGAGATCACCCTCCAGACCCTGGAGGAGTCGGTCGACCGGGCCGCCGTGAAGTACGACCGGGACGGCGACCAGCATTACGACGTCGCGAGCGCCCTCATCAAGTCCATCCGCGGCTCGGACGTGGACGCAGCCCTGCACTATCTGGCCCGCATGATCGAGGCGGGCGAGGACCCGCGCTTCATCGCCCGGCGCCTGATGATCTCCGCCAGCGAGGACATCGGCCTCGCCGACCCCACCGCGCTGCCCACCGCCGTCGCCGCCGCCCAGGCCGTCGCCATGATCGGCTTCCCCGAGGCCGCGCTCACCCTCAGCCACGCCACGATCGCCCTGGCCCTCGCCCCGAAGTCGAATGCCGCGACGATCGCGATCCAGCAGGCCCAGGCCGACGTCCGCGGCGGCCTCGCCGGACCCGTCCCGCCCCACCTGCGCGACGGCCACTACAAGGGCGCGGCCAAGCTCGGCCACGCCCAGGGGTACGTGTACCCGCACGACGTCCCCGGCGGCATCGCCGCCCAGCAGTACGCGCCGGACACCATCGAGGGCAAGCGCTACTACCACCCCACGAGGTACGGCGCCGAGGCGCGGTACGCCGACGTGGTCGAGCGGGTCCGCTCCCGCCTCAGGGGTGAGCAGCCCGAGGGCTGAGGCATCTCGCCGCACCCGGTATAGTTGTCCGGAGTGCTGCGTCCCGTGTCCGGTCTCGTACCGGCACCACCAGAACGGGACATCCAGCCGGAGCCCCACCGCCGTAGGGCAAGGGGGATCCAGGAGCGTCGCGCACCGTCGAAGGTGTCGCGGGCAGCCCACCACCATCTCGTACTCCGGGAATCGGTCGGTGGGCCACTCGCGTGCTGCACATTGTGCCCAGACCAGGGAGCGGCTGCCGGGCCCGTCCGTCAGGACGAGCCGGGTTTCCCAGGCTGCGGATTGCGACCTCCCCTAACCACTGGTGAAGCCGATTTCACAGAGAACAGAGAGGTTGGTTCATGCCGAACCAGTCCCGCCCCAAGGTCAAGAAGTCGCGTGCCCTCGGCATCGCGCTGACCCCGAAGGCCGTCAAGTACTTCGAGGCCCGCCCCTACCCGCCGGGCGAGCACGGCCGTGGGCGCAAGCAGAACTCGGACTACAAGGTCCGTCTGCTGGAGAAGCAGCGGCTGCGTGCGCAGTACGACCTCTCCGAGCGCCAGCTCGTCCGTGCCTACGAGCGTGCGTCCAAGACGCAGCTCAAGACCGGTGAGGCCCTGGTCATCGAGCTGGAGCGTCGTCTCGACGCCCTGGTTCTGCGTTCGGGCATCGCCCGCACGATCTACCAGGCCCGCCAGATGGTCGTGCACGGCCACATCGAGGTCAACGGCGGCAAGGTCGACAAGCCGTCGTACCGCGTCCGTCCCGACGACGTCGTGATGGTCCGCGAGCGCAGCCGCGAGAAGCCGCTGTTCCAGGTCGCGCGCGAGGGTGGCTTCGCCCCCGACGGCGAGATCCCGCGCTACCTCCAGGTGAACCTGAAGGCCCTGGCCTTCCGCCTGGACCGCGACCCGAACCGCAAGGAGATCCCCGTGATCTGCGACGAGCAGCTCGTCGTCGAGTACTACGCCCGCTGACCCGGACGTAGCTCACCCTGCTGCAGCCCGTCGCCTTCCCGCCCCTCGTGGTGGGGGAGGCGGCGGGTTCGGTCGTTTCCGGGGCCGCCGCGCAGCGCCCGGGCCACCGCCGCCTCCAGACCGAGCGCGGCCCCCGCGCGCACGCACTCCTCGTACCGCTCGTCGCCGAGCGCCTCACGGGCCTGCCGCTCACAGAGCACGTGCGGCCCGCCGAAATGGACCGAGCCGAACAGCGGCAGACCCACCGAGGTCCAGATGCGGGACGCGGCGCCCTGCAGCACCGCCGCCTCCGCCGGATCGCCCTCCGCCGCGGTGAACAGCGCGAGCAGCTCGATGGACAGGACCGTGCCGAGCAGATCGTGGAAGCGGTGGTCGAGATCCAGCGACTCGGCGAGCAGCTCCCGCGCCGTCGCCGCCTCACCTCGGGTCCACGCCGCGTACCCGAGGACATAGAGGGCGTACGCGAGGGTCCAGCGCTCGCCGTGGTCCTCGCAGACCCGGCGCACGTCCTCGCAGAGCTCCACCGCGGCGGCGAGCTCGCCGCGGAAGGCCAGCACCATGGCGAGCTCCGTCTGCCCCATCAGGACGTTGCTGTTGAGCTCGCCGATCTCCCGGTACCGCTCCAGCGCCGCGCGCAGCAGCGCCTCCGCGCGCGGCAGGTCGTCCGTGACCAGGGCCAGGCAGCCGATGCGGTGCTCCGCGTACGCCGCGGCGATCGCGCTGCCCGCGTGCCGCGCGCCGTCACGGCACTCGTGCAGCGCGGCCAGCGCGGCGACCGCGTCGCCCTGCAGCACCGCCACATAGCCGAGCACCCACAGCGCCTTGAGCCGTGACTCCGCGCGGCCGCCGTCGAGCTCCAGGGCCCGGTCCAGCCAGTGCCTGCCCTCCGTGAGCCGCCCGCAGCCGACCCAGTAGAACCACAGCGTCCCGGCGAGGTGCTGCCCCAGATGGGTCTCGTCCCGCTCGGTCAGGCAGAACTCCAACGCGGCCCGCAGATTGGGCAGTTCGGCGTCGACGAGCGCGGCGATCTCCTGCTGGCGCGGCGAGAACCAGTCCAGCTCGCACCAGGTGGCGAACCCCACGTACCAGTCACGGTGCCTGCGCCGCATCCGCGCGCCCTCGCCCGCCGCCTCCAGCCAGTCGGCGCCGTAGGCCCTGACCGTGTCGAGCATGCGGTAGCGCACCCCCGAGGGCCCCTCCTCGCGGGTGAGGACGGACTGCGCGAGGAGCTCGTCCAGCACGTCGAGCACATCGTCGGCGGGCAGCCCGTCCCCGGCGCAGACGTATTCGGCGGCCTCCAGGTCGAACGGTCCGACGAACACCGACAGGCGTGACCACAGCAGCCGCTCCCGCGGCGTGCACAGCTCGTGGCTCCAGCCGATCGCGGTCCGCAGCGTCTGGTGCCGCGCCGGGGTGTCGCGCCGGGCGCCGGTGAGCAGCCGGAACCGGTCGTCGAGCCGGGCGAGGAGCTGCGCGGGCGAGAGCGCCCGCAGCCGTCCCGCGGCCAGCTCCACGGCGAGCGGGATGCCGTCGAGCCGCCGGCACAGCTCCACGACGTCCGCGCGATTGCCGTCGTCGAGGACGAAACCGGGCAGGCAGGCCGCCGCACGGTCGGTGAAGAGCGCGGCCGCGTCCGGGCCGGGCATCGGCGCGAGCGGGAAGAGCCGCTCGCCCTCGGTCTCCAGCGGTCGGCGCCCCACGGCGAGCACCCGCAGCCCGGCGGAGCGCACCAGCAGCTCGCGGACCAGCGAGGCGCAGGCGTCGACGAGGTGCTCGAAACCGTCGACGACGAGGAGCAGTTCCCGCTCCGCGAGGTGCCCGAGCAGCACCTGGCGCGGCGGTCTCTTCGTGTGGTCCGTCAGCTCCAGGGCCTCGACGACCGCGTGGTCGAGGAGGTCCGGGTCCCGCAGCGCCGTGAGATCCACCAGCCAGGCGCCGTCGCGCGGTCCGCACCGCGTCGCGGCCCGCACGGCGAGACGGGACTTCCCGACCCCGCCGACCCCGGTGACCGTGACCAGCCGCCCGGCCTCCAACGCGGCCGTGAGCTCGGTGAGTTCGGTCTCGCGCCCGACGAAGGCGTTCAGTTCCAGGGGAAGATTGCCGGGCTGGGAAGGTCGCATGGGGTACGGAGCGTACCCAGTCGAACGCGCTCCGTACAAACAGGCCGGACAACTCCTGGGCAAGCGGCGGGGAATGCGGTACGGAGCGACGCCACCGGCGCGATAGGGTCGGAGGACGACTTTTAGATGTTCAGGTACGTAGTTCAGGGACGAGATTCAGGGAGCGGTGCCAAGTGTCCGGTGGAGAGGTTGCCGGGATCCTGGTGGCCGTCTTCTGGGCGATCCTGGTCTCCTTCCTCGCGGTGGCACTGGCGAGGCTGGCCCAGACGCTCAGGGCGACCACCAAGCTCGTCGCGGACGTGACCGAGCAGGCGGTGCCCCTGCTGGCGGACGCCTCCACCGCGGTGCGCTCCGCGCAGACGCAGATCGACCGCGTCGACGCCATCGCCTCCGACGTCCAGGAGGTCACGTCGAACGCGTCGGCGCTGTCCACGACGGTCGCCTCCACCTTCGGCGGCCCGCTCGTCAAGGTGGCCGCGTTCGGTTACGGCGTGCGCAGGGCCATCAGCCGCAAGGCCGCCCCCACGGAGGAAGTGCCCGTCAAGCCGTCCCGTCGTACCGTGATCGTGGGCCGAACCGTGCCGTCCGCGCGGCGGACCAAGCGGGCCAACCGGAGTAAGAGGGACTGACGCAGCGATGTTCCGCCGTACGTTCTGGTTCACCGCGGGCGCAGCCGCCGGCGTATGGGCCACCACCAAGGTCAACCGCAAGCTCAAGCAGCTGACCCCCGAGAGCCTCGCCGCGCAGGCCGCGAACAAGGCGATCGAGGCGGGTCACCGCCTGAAGGACTTCGCGCTCGACGTCCGCGACGGCATGGCCGAGCGCGAGGCCGAGCTGGACGAGGCGCTGGGGCTGCGGGACCACCCCGACGCCGAGCTGCCCGCGTCGCACCGCTTCGCGGTCATCGAGAACCACACCAGCAACAAGAACCACAAGAAGACGCAGTACAACTGGAATGAGGACCACTGATGGAGTCGGCTGAAATCCGCCGCCGCTGGCTGAGCTTCTTCGAGGAGCGCGGGCACACCGTCGTCCCTTCGGCGTCGCTCATCGCGGACGACCCGACTCTGCTGCTCGTCCCCGCGGGCATGGTGCCCTTCAAGCCCTACTTCCTGGGTGAGGTCAAGCCGCCCGCGCCGCGCGTCACCAGCGTGCAGAAGTGCGTGCGCACGCCCGACATCGAAGAGGTCGGCAAGACCACGCGTCACGGCACGTTCTTCCAGATGTGCGGCAACTTCTCCTTCGGCGACTACTTCAAGGAAGGCGCCATCACGCTTTCCTGGGAGCTGCTTACCAGCCCCGTCGAGAAGGGCGGCTTCGGCCTCGACCCCGACCGGCTGTGGATCACGGTCTACCTCGACGACGACGAGGCCGAGCAGATCTGGCGCGAGAAGGTCGGCGTCCCGGCCGAGCGCATCCAGCGCCTGGGCAAGAAGGACAACTTCTGGTCCATGGGCGTGCCCGGACCCTGCGGCCCCTGCTCGGAGATCAACTACGACCGCGGCCCCGAGTTCGGCGAAGAGGGCGGCCCGGCCGTCAACGACGAGCGCTACGTGGAGATCTGGAACCTGGTCTTCATGCAGTACGAGCGCGGCGAGGGCACCTCGAAGGAGGACTTCGAGATCCTCGGCGAGCTGCCGACCAAGAACATCGACACCGGCCTCGGTCTCGAACGCCTCGCCATGATCCTGCAGGGCGTACAGAACATGTACGAGACGGACACCCTGCGCGTCGTCATGGACAAGGCCACCGAGCTCACCGGCGTGCGCTACGGCGCCGAGCACGGCTCGGACGTCTCCCTGCGCGTGGTCGCCGACCACATCCGTACGTCCACGATGCTCATCGGCGACGGCGTCACCCCCGGCAACGAGGGCCGTGGCTACGTACTCCGCCGCATCATGCGCCGCGCCATCCGCAACATGCGTCTGCTGGGCGCCACCGGGCCGGTCGTCAAGGACCTCGTCGACGTCGTGATCGAGACGATGGGGCAGCAGTACCCGGAGCTCGTCACCGACCGCAAGCGCATCGAGACCGTCGCCCTCGCCGAAGAGGCCGCCTTCCTGAAGGCCATCAAGGGCGGCACCAACATCCTCGACACCGCCGTCACCGAGACCAAGGCCGCCGGCGGCACGGTCCTCTCCGGCGACAAGGCGTTCCTGCTGCACGACACGTGGGGCTTCCCCATCGACCTCACCCTGGAGATGGCCGCCGAGCAGGGCCTCTCCGTGGACGAGGACGGATTCCGCCGCCTCATGAAGGAGCAGCGGGACCGCGCCAAGGCCGACGCCATGGCCAAGAAGACCGGCCACGCCGACCTGCACGCCTACCGCGAGATCGCCGACACCTCCGGCGCCACCGACTTCACCGGCTACTCCCTCACGGAGAACGAGGCCCAGATCGTCGGCCTGCTGGTCAACGGCGTCTCCTCGCCCGCAGCCACCGAGGGCGACGAGGTCGAGATCGTCCTCGACCGCACCCCGTTCTACGCCGAGGGCGGCGGCCAGATCGGCGACACCGGCCGCATCCGCCTGGACAGCGGCGCGATCGTCGAGATCCGTGACGTGCAGAAGCCGGTGCCCGGCGTGCACGTCCACAAGGGTGTCGTCCAGGTCGGCGAGATCACCGTGGGCGCCCCGGTGTGGGCGTCGATCGACGCCCACCGCCGCCGCGCCATCGCCCGCGCCCACTCCGCCACGCACCTCACGCACCAGGCGCTGCGCGACGCGCTCGGCCCGACGGCCGCCCAGGCCGGTTCCGAGAACCAGCCCGGCCGTTTCCGCTTCGACTTCGGTTCGCCGTCCGCCGTGCCCACGGCCGTGATGACGGACGTCGAGCAGAAGATCAACTCGGTGCTCGCCAGGGAACTGGACGTCCAGGCCGAGGTCATGTCGATCGACGACGCGAAGAAGCAGGGCGCCATCGCCGAGTTCGGCGAGAAGTACGGCGAGCGCGTGCGCGTCGTCACCATCGGCGACTTCTCCAAGGAGCTGTGCGGCGGTACGCACGTCCACAACACCGCCCAGCTGGGCCTGGTGAAGCTCCTCGGCGAGTCCTCCATCGGCTCCGGCGTGCGCCGCATCGAGGCGCTGGTCGGCGTCGACGCGTACAACTTCCTCGCCAAGGAGCACACGGTCGTCGCCCAGCTCCAGGAGCTGGTCAAGGGCCGTCCTGAAGAGCTTCCCGAGAAGATCTCCGGCATGCTCGCCAAGCTGAAGGACGCCGAGAAGGAGATCGAGAAGTTCCGCGCGGAGAAGGTCCTCCAGGCCGCCGCGGGGCTCGTCGAGTCCGCCAAGGACGTGCGCGGTGTCGCCCTCGTCACCGGGCAGGTGCCGGACGGCACGGGCGCCGACGACCTGCGCAAGCTGGTCCTCGACGTGCGCGGCCGCATCCAGGGCGACCGCCCGGCCGTCGTCGCGCTCTTCGCCACGGCCAACGGCCGGCCGCTGACGGTCATCGCCACCAACGAAGCCGCCCGTGAGCGCGGCTTCAAGGCCGGCGACCTGGTCCGTACGGCCGCCAAGACCCTCGGCGGCGGTGGCGGCGGCAAGCCGGACGTCGCCCAGGGCGGCGGCCAGAACCCGGCCGCCATCGGCGACGCCATCGCCGCGGTCGAGCGCCTCGTCACCGAGACGGCCTGATGACGGAGCAGGCAGGGCAGCCGGGGGGCATGCGCCGCGGCCGCCGCCTCGCCATCGACGTCGGTGACGCCCGCATCGGGGTCGCCTCGTGCGACCCCGACGGGATCCTCGCCACGCCGGTGGAGACGGTGCCGGGGCGCGATGTCCCGGCCGCCCAGCGCCGCTTGAAGCAGCTCGCCGACGAGTACGAGCCGATCGAGATCGTCGTCGGCCTCCCTCGCTCCCTCAACGGGGGCGAGGGCCCGGCGGCCGCGAAGGTCCGCGCGTTCACCAGGGACCTCGCCCGCATGGTCGCCCCCATTGCGGTGAGGCTCGTGGACGAGAGGATGACCACAGTGACGGCCAGTCAGGGGCTGCGCGCCTCCGGCGTGAAGTCCAAAAAGGGCAGGTCTGTCATCGATCAGGCGGCGGCCGTGATCATCCTCCAGCAGGCCCTGGAGTCCGAACGGGCGTCAGGTAAAGCTCCGGGCGAGGGCGTCGAAGTGGTCATCTGATCGCGATACGGTAACGTTCCGCGCGATGCGGCGGCGTTCGAACAGCTGCCGCACAGCATCAAGAGGCGGAACGGTTGCCCGGCCATCCAGACGGCGGCCCCGCCTCGCGGCATGTAGGGGATCGATGACTGAGTATGGCCGGGGCCCAGGCTCCGAACCGTGGCATCCGGAGGACCCGTTGTACGGGGACAGCGGATGGGGAGGACAGCAGCCTTCGGGCGGCATGTCCGCCTACGGCGGCCAGGGGCAGTACCCGCAGCAGCCGCACCAGCATCAGCAGCCGCACGAGTCCCAGTACGGCGGTGACTGGAGCACCGGTCAGCAGCAGGCCTACGGGCAGCAACAGCAGTACGGCGGCCGGCAGCAGTACAACGGTGACTCCGGCCAGGGTTACAACGGCGGTTCGGACCAGGGTTACAACGGCGACTCAGGGCAGGGCTACAACGGCGGTCCCGAGCACGGCTACAACGGTGGCGACGGTGGCTGGGACACCGGTCAGCAGGGCCAGGCCCCGTACAGCGCCGACCCGATGGACCCCTACGGCGGCCAGCAGGCCGGCTACGGCTCGGAGAGCCACGACTACTACTCCACGCCGGACGCCTATGCGCCGCCGGAGCCGCCCGGCCGCCGACGCCCGGCCGCGCCCCCCGAGTCAGAGTCCGGGCCCGAGTCCGAGACGGACTGGGACCCGGGCCCCGACCAGGGCGAGCACGCGTTCTTCGCGGGCGACGACGCCGAGGACGACGACGGGCCAGGCCGCCGGGGCGACCGGCGCGCCGGCCGTGGCGGAAAGAAGCCCAAGAAGCGCCGCAACGGCTGCGCCTGTCTGGTCGTCACGCTGGTCTTCGGCGGCGGCCTCGGCGGAGTGGGCTACTTCGGCTACCAGTTCTATCAGGATCGTTTCGGCACGGCGCCGGACTACGCGGGCGACGGCTCGGGGACAGCCGTCGTCGAGATCCCCAAGGCCTCCAGCGGATACACGATCGGGCAGAAGCTGAAGGACGCGGGCGTCGTGAAGAGCGTCGACGCGTTCGTCTCGGCCCAGGGGCAGCACCAGCAAGGGAAGTCCATTCAGGCGGGTGTCTACACGCTCAAGAAGCAGATGTCCGCGAAGAGCGCCGTCGCCCTGATGCTCAACCCGAAGAGCCGCAGCAACCTCATCATTCCCGAGGGCAAGCGGAACGTATGGGTCTACGAAGAGATCGACGACCGCCTCGACGTGGCCAAGGGCACCACGGAAAACGTGGCCAAGAAGGAATGGCGGAGCCTCGGACTGCCCGCCTGGGCCAATACGAACAAGGACATCAAGGACCCCCTGGAAGGATTCCTCTATCCCGCCAGCTATCCGGTCGCCAAGGGCCAGAAGCCCGCTGACGTCCTCAAGAACATGGTCGCCCACGCCAATGAGAAGTACGACGAGCTCGGCCTCGCGTCGAAGGCCAAGGACCTGAACCTCAAGAACCCGCTCGAACTGCTCACCGTGGCGAGCCTGGTCCAGGCCGAAGGCAAGTACAAGCACGACTTCGAGAAGGTCGCCACGGTCGTCTACAACCGCCTGAAGCCCAACAACACCGAGACGTACGGCCTGTTGGACTTCGACTCGACGGTGAACTACCTGCGCGGCAAGTCCGAGTTGGCGACCGGCTCGGTCGACGAGCTCCGCAAGCTCAAGGACCCGTACAACACGTACAAGATCAAGGGCCTGCCGCCCGGGCCGATCGGAAACCCGGGCGAGGTCGCGCTGAATTCGGCGCTGCATCCCGCCAAGGGTGACTGGTACTACTTCGTCTCCGTCAGCGAGGACAAGACGCTCTTCGCCGAAACGAACGAGGAACAGAACCGGAACCGCGAGAAATACCTGAAGGGGCAATGAGCGCGCAGAAGCGACGAGCCGCAGTCCTCGGCTCCCCGATCGCCCATTCACTCTCCCCGGTGCTGCACAGCGCGGCATACGACGAATTGGGCCTGAGCGACTGGACGTACGACCGTTTCGAGATCGACGAGGCGGCGCTGCCCGAATTCATCGGGAAACTCGGCCCCGAATGGGCCGGGCTCTCGCTGACCATGCCGTTGAAGCGGGCGATCATGCCGCTGCTCGACGGGATCAGCGAGACCGCCATGTCCGTCGAGGCGGTGAACACGGTGGTGTTCGGCCCCGACGGGCGGCGTACCGGCGACAACACCGACATCCCCGGCATGGTCGCCGCGCTCCGCGAGCACGGCATCGAGCAGGTCGAGTCGGCCGCGATCCTCGGCGCGGGCGCCACCGCGTCGTCGGCGCTGGCCGCGCTCGCCCGGATCTGCACGGGCGAGGTCGTCGTGTACGTCCGCAGCGACACCCGCGCCGCTGAGATGCGGCAGTGGGGCGAGCGCCTCGACGTGGAGGTCAGGACCGAGGCCTGGGAGGACGCCCGTGAGGCGCTGACCGCCCCCCTGGTGATCGCCACGACCCCGGCGGGCACCACGGACGCGCTGGCCGCCCTGGTTCCCGAGCGGCCCGCCACCCTCTTCGACGTGCTGTACGACCCGTGGCCCACCGACCTCGCGGCACGCTGGTCGGCGTACGGGGGGGCGGTCGTCAGCGGACTCGACCTGCTCGTCCACCAGGCCGTGCTCCAGGTCGAGCAGATGACGGGCCGCGCGCCCGCGCCGCTGGCCGCCATGCGCAAGGCGGGGGAGCGCGCGCTCGCCGCCCGGTAAATCCCTGGTCGCGCCGTGGTCGAGGCATGGCCGAGGGGTGACCGGAGGACGTCCGTCAGATGGACCGGACGGCAGGTCACGCCTCAGGTCGTGGGAGGATCGGGGGTGGCGGGCCAGGGCCGCGCACCCGGCCGCGCCGTCGAAGACCGCAGTTCGAGGCGCGAGCATGAGGAGCACACCGTTGAGCAGGTTGCGTTGGCTGACCGCGGGGGAGTCGCACGGACCCGCGCTTGTCGCGACGTTGGAGGGTCTTCCCGCCGGCGT
>NZ_JBFAHP010000051.1:0-51227 GCF_040654255.1 Streptomyces sp. NPDC050732 | reverse complement strand
CCCGGGGTAGGGCCTGCCCTACCCCGGGACGCCCTCCAGGGGGCGTGTTTGTGAGAGGGGGCGGCGGTTGGGTGGGGGCATGAGTGAAACCGTTGTACGGCTCACCGGGGTCCACCGCCTCCACGGCGAGATCACCGCTCTCGACGGCGTCGACCTCGACGTCCGGACCGGCACCTTCGTCGCCGTCATGGGCCCCTCCGGCTCCGGCAAGTCCACGCTCCTGCGGTGCGCCGCCGGACTCGACCGCCCGACGTCCGGTCGGGTCGAGGTGGGCGGGACCGTACTGACGGGACTGAGCGAGCGGCGGCTGACGCTGCTGCGGCGGGAGCGGATCGGCTTCGTCTTCCAGGACTTCAACCTGCTGCCCGCACTGAGCGCCGCCCAGAACGTCGCGCTCCCGCTGCGGCTCGCGGGGCGCAAGGTCTCGCGTACGGAGATCCGTGACGCGCTCGGCCGGGTGGGTCTCGCCGACCGCGCCGGGCACCGGCCCGGTGAGTTGTCGGGCGGGCAGCAGCAGCGGGTGGCGCTCGCGCGGGCGCTGGTCACCCGGCCCGCGGTTCTCTTCGGCGACGAGCCGACGGGGGCGCTCGACACGGGGACGAGCCGTCAAGTCCTCGTGCTGCTGCGGGGGTTGGTGGACGGCGAGGGGCAGACCGTCGTGATGGTCACCCACGATCCGGTGGCGGCCTCGTACGCGGACCGGGTGGTGTTCCTCGTCGACGGGCGGGTGGCGAGCGAGCAGCGGGCGCCGGATGCCGGTGGGGTGGCGGCGGCGATGGCGGGCCTCGAAGCGGCGGAGGTGCGCGCGTGATGATCTTTCTCGCCTCTCTCCGCGCGCGGTGGAGCAGTCTCGTGGGGGCCTTCGTGGCCGTCGCCCTGGGCGTCGGGCTCACCGCCGCCATGGCGTTGGGGCTGGCCGCGAGTCTCTCGGCACCCGAGCGGGCTCCGGAGCGGTTCGCCGGGTGGCCCGTGGTCGTCATGGGTCAGGACACACTGACGGTTCCGGTCCGGCGCGGCCCGGACGTCACCCACGTAACGAAGCCGCTCGTTCATCCACACCCTGTGGATATCGAACTGCTGCACGACCTTCGGCGGCTCGGGCCCGTACGGCTCGACGGCAAGAAGCGGGACGCCGTCGGCGTCGACGCTCCCGCCCGGGCCGTACGCGAGGTCGTCGGCGGACGGGCCCGTGTCCTCACCGGCGACGACCGCCGCCACGCCGATCCCGGCGCAGCGCGGGACGCCGAGGCGCTGGTGGCCGTCAACTCCTTCCTCGGCACGGCGGGCGGCGTGGCCGCCTTCGTGTCGGTGTTCGTCACGGCGTCGACGTTCGCCTTCGTGGTCGCGCTGCGACGGCGGGAGTTCGGGCTGCTGCGGATGGCGGGGGCCACGCCGGGGCAGGTGCGCAGGCAACTCCTGGGCGAGGCGCTCGCGGTGGGCGTCGTGGCGTCCGCCGCCGGGTGCGCGCTCGGGGCATGGGGCGCGGAGCCGCAGGCCGAGGCGCTGGTGCGGGCGGGGATCGCACCGGATTGGTTCACGGGGGGAGGTGAGGGAGTCGGCTGGTTCTCCTGGCCCCTCCAACTCGCCTTCTGGACCGGTCTGTTCGTGTCGTTCTCCGGAGCCTGGGCCGCGTCGCGGCGGGCCGGGCGCGTCGGCCCGGTCGAGGCGCTGCGCGACGCGTCCGTCGACAGCGGCGTCATGCCGTGGAGCCGGCGGATCGTGGGGGCGTTGCTGCTCGCCTGCGGGCTCGGACTGCTCGTACGGAATCTCGGCACGGACCCGTCCGCGCTCCTGAAGCGCAAGACGTACACGACCCAGCCGATGATCCTGATCACCGCGGCCGCCGCGCTCGCACCCCTTCTCGTACGTCCCGTCGTCCGCGTCCTCCGGCTGCCCGGCGCCGTCGGCCTCCTCGTCCGCGAGAACTCCATCGCCGCCGTGCGCCGCACCGCCGCCGTCGCGGCACCGGTCCTGGTCAGCGTCGCCCTCGCGGGCAGCCTGCTCGGCTCGGCGCAGACCGTGAGCGCGGCGAAGGCGACGGAGGCGGAGCGGCGGACGGCGGCCCAACTGGTCGCCGACGGCGACTCGTTGAGTGCGACCCGGTCTCGGGACGTGCCGGGCGCTTCCGCCGTCTCCCCTTCCGCCGCCACCGCCGTGTTCGTACGCGAGGAAGGCAGTGCCCTCGTCCGGACCGACGCGCGTGCGGTGGGTGACCCGGCGGCGCTGGCGGCGACCTCGCGGCTGCCGGTGATCGCCGGTGACGTACGCGACCTGGACGACCGCTCGATCGTCGTCAACGAGGAGTGGGAGAAGCACCGGGTCGGCGACCGCGTCGCCGTATGGCTCGGCGACGGACGGCCCGCGCGGCTGCGGATCGTGGCGGTCCTCGCGCGCGGGACCGGGGACAACGGCGCGTACGTCACCCGGGCGAACGCACCGTCGGCCCCCGTCGACCGCATCGACGTCCGCCTTGCGGCGGGCGCGGACCGGGGCGCCGCGGCCGCCGCGCTGAGCGCCCGCAGCGGCGGTGAGGTGCGCACCGCCGAGGAGTGGCTGGCCGCGACGCACCCGCGGACCAAGGCCCAGACGCGCCTCGGCCTCCTCATGATCCTCGGCATCTCCCTCCTCTACACGGGCATCTCGCTGGCGAGCACCCTGCTGATGGCCACCTCCGTACGCCGCACGGAACTGCGCTCGCTGCGCCTCGCGGGCGCCACGCACGGCCAGGTGCGGCTGGTCGTCGCCGGGGAGGCGCTGGTGGCCGTGGCGGCGGGCACGCTCCTTGGCCTGGCCGTCACGGCGGTCAACCTGACCGGCCTGTCCGCCGGCCTCGCCCTCCTCTCCGTCCCGGCGGGAGTGACGGTGCCGTGGAGGGAGCTCGGGGTGAGCGTGGGGGTGTGCGCGGTGGTGGCGGTGACGGCGGCGGTGACGGGTGCGGGGAGAAGCCCCTCCGGAGCAGCCCACCGTCTCCCTCAGGCCCTCAGCTGTCGCCGCCCTCGTCGATGAGGCGCCGCACCTCGCGGTCGACCAGACCGAGCCGCGCCTCGGCGACGAGCGGCACGGCGCGGCGCTGCCGGCGCGCCTCGTGTACGTCGATGTCGACCGTCACAAGGCCAGGCTCCCACTTCGGCGCCTGCGCGACGACCGTGCCGCGCGGGTCGACGACGCGTGACCCGCCCCAGAACGAGGCGCCGTTCTCGTTGCCGACCCGGTTCACGAAGACGACCCAGCACTGCAGCATGCGGGCGGTGTACGACAGCAGCGTGTCCCAGTACAGGCCGGTGTCCATGGCCTCCGGGTCCAGGCTGGCCGCGCTGTTCGTCGGTACGAAGATGACCTCGGCGCCGTCCTGCACGGCGAGCCAGGGGAGCGCGGGCTGCCACGCGTCGTTGCAGATGAGGGTGGCGGCGCGGCCGTGCCCGTGGGGCAGGTCGTACGCGCGCAGGTGCTGGCCCGGACTCACGTGCTTGCGTTCCTCCCACGCCAGGTAGTTCGGGAGGTACAGCTTCCGGTGGACGTGCAGGAGCCGGCCCTCCGTGACGTACGCCGCCGTGTTGTACGCGCGGAGGCTCGTGTGCTCGTGGAGGCCGACCAGGACGGCGGGGCCGCCGGGCTCCGCAAGGCCGAGCAGCCTCGGGTCGTCCGTCGTGATCGACGTGTCCCTCTTCAGGCCGCCCAGGTGATAGCCGTGCAGGCTCAGCTCGGGGAAGACGACGAGGTCGGCGCCCTGGGCCGCGGCCCGGGCCGCCTGGTCCCGCGCGGTGTCCAGGTTCTGCTCGACCTCACCCAGCGCGCAGTCCGTCTGTGCCAGCGCGACTCGCATGCGCCGAGCCTCCCAGCACCACCCGCCCCCCGCACCCCGAAGCCCCCCGGACGGGCTCCCCCGCCACGCGGCACGCCTGTCCCCCCGCCCCGCCCCGCCGGGCCCGGGCCCGTCCCCCCAAGCCCGCCGCTCCGCGGCGGATGTTCCCCACCCACCCACCCGTTTGCCCCGCGCCGTCCAGCGGGAGTAGGGGCGGGCGGGTGGGTTGTTGCCCTGCGACGTCCCGCACAGGTAGGGGCGGGGCGGGTGGGGTCTGGCCTGCGACGCCCTGCGGAGGTAGGGGGGCGGGTGGGGTCTGCCCCGCTGCGTCCCGCGGGAGTGAGGGAGGGGCGGGTGGGAGCTGTCCCGCGCCGCCCCCCGGGGTAGGAGCACCGAGCCCGCCGCTTCGCGGCGAATGTTTCCCACCCACCCACCCGTTTGCCCCGCGACGCAGCTGCCAGGTAGGAGCAAAGACGGGGACCCCCACCGGCCGGGCAGCCGCGAGCGCGCCGGAGGGGACGTGGGGGTATGTGCGAACGGAGCACCGAGCACACCGTGGCGTCTTTGTCCGTGCAGCGTGGCGCAGGGGTGGCGAGTACGCACATACCCCCGCGGCCCCGCCCCACAACCGAGCCCGAGGCGCAGACCCCCAGGCGAACTCGCGCACACCCCCGAGGCCCCGCCCCCAGACAAAGGCGCGGCCCGCGCCCAGGGAGCAGGAGGGCGATGTCAGTGGTGGGTGCGAGGGTGGGGGGATGGGTGAGAGGTGGGTGGTCGGGGTTGCCGAGGGAGGGGCTGCGGAGCTCGTCCGGCTCGGGGACGACGGCCTGCCCGCCGGAGACGTCATCCGCGAACCCGACCTCGCCGAAGCCATCCGCAAGCGCCCCACCGTGGACCGCTGGGTCTGGCGGTCCACGGCCGCCGTCTACCCCCACCTCCTCGCAGCCGGCCTCCGCGTCCCCCGCTGCTACGACATCGAAGCCGCCGAGCTCCTCCTCCTCGGCCACGAGGGCCGCCTGGGCGAGCCCCGCTCCGCCGCCGCGGCCCTCGCCCGCATCCGCAACAGACCCGTGCCTCCCGACCCCCCACCCCGCGCCGCCGAGCCCGGCACCCAGGATTCCCTCTTCGAGCCCCGCCCCGGCGGCGGCACCGACGTATCCCTCGCGGAGCTCGTGGAGGTGCACGCCGAGCAGCAGCGGCGGCACGACGCGACCGCTCACCCCGGCCGCATGCGTCTGCTCACCGCGTCCGAGTCCGCCGGCATGCTCGTGGCCGCCGAGATGAACGCGGCGGGCCTGCCCTGGCGCGCCGACGTCCACCGCGCGCTCCTGACCGAACTGCTCGGCGAGCGGTACGCGGGCCGTGGTGAGCCCCGCCGTCTCGCCGAGCTCGCCGACGAGGTGTCCAGCGCGTTCGGGCGCCGGGTCCGCCCGGATCTGGCCGCGGACGTCGTGAAGGCCTTCGCGCAGGCGGGCATCAGGGTGAAGTCGACGCGGCGCTGGGAGATCGAGGGGATCGACCACCCCGCGGTGAAGCCCCTCATCGAGTACAAGAAGTTGTACCGGATCTGGACGGCGCACGGCTGGAGCTGGCTCCAGGACTGGGTGCACGACGGCCGTTTCCGTCCGGAGTACACCCCGGGCGGCTCGGTCAGCGGCCGCTGGACGACCAACGGCGGCGGCGCGCTGCAGATCCCGAAGGTGATCCGCAGAGCCGTCGTCGCCGACCCCGGCTGGCGGCTCGTCGTCGCCGACGCCGATCAGATGGAGCCGAGGGTCCTCGCCGCGATCTCGCGCGACCGGGGCCTGATGGAGGTGGCGGGGAGCGAGGACGACCTGTACACGCGCCTGTCGGACCGGGCGTTCTCCGGCGACCGCGAGCACGCGAAGCTCGCCCTGCTCGGCGCGGTGTACGGGCAGACGTCGGGCGACGGCCTGAAGAACCTGGCGGCGCTGCGCCGCCGCTTCCCGCTGGCCGTCGCGTACGTCGACGACGCGGCGAGGGCGGGCGAGGAGGGCCGGCTCGTGCGGACCTGGCTGGGCCGGACGAGTCCGCCCGCGGCGGGCGCCGGGGAGGACGACGAGGCGGGCATCCCCCAGGAGGGCCCGCAGGGCGTCCCGGCCGGCGGCGAAGGGGGCCCGCCCTCCGAGGGCGAGTTCACACCGGGCTATGCCTCGTCCAACGCCCGCGCCCGCGGCCGCTTCACCCGCAACTTCGTGGTGCAGGGCAGCGCGGCGGACTGGGCGCTGCTGATGCTGGCCGCCCTGCGGCGGTCGCTCGCGGAGGGCGGGCTGCGGGCCCAGCTCGTGTTCTTCCAGCACGACGAGGTCATCGTGCACTGTCCTGCCGAGGAGGCGGAGACGGTGGCGCTCGCGGTGCGGGAGGCGGGGGATCTCGCGGGCCGGATCGCGTTCGGGGAGACCCCGGTCCGGTTCCCGTTCACGACGGCTGTGGTGCGGTGCTACGCGGACGCGAAGTAGAACGAAGCGGGGGCGAGGGGTTCGGGCGCCGAAACCAGGAGACCGCACTCACAAGACCACACCGCACCGCACCGCACCGTGCCACACCGTGCCGCTACGCCGCCGCCAGCAGCGCCCGCAGCTCGTCCGACACCTTGCTGTCCGTCCCGTCCAGCGCGCGCAGCGCGGCCCGCCACTGTTCGTACGCCTCTTCGTCGCGCCCCGCCGCCCGCAGCAGGAGGCCGCGCTGGTGCCGGGCGAGACCCGTCATGTGGGTGTCGCCGCGTTGTTCGGCGCGGTCGAGGAGGGCGGCGCACTCGCGCGCCGCGTCCACGGAACGGGAGAGTCCGCGCAGGGCACGGACCAGCCCGAGGCGGGCCTGGGAGGCGCCGTGCCAGTCCTCGTACTCGCCGTGCAGACGCAGGCTCTCCTCGAAGTGGCCGAGGGCGGCGGCCGGTTCGCCGAGGGTGAGGTGGGCGTAGCCGATGTTGCAGTGGGCGGACTGGCGGACGACGGCGTGCCCGATGGTCTCGCCGATCGCGAGGCTGCGTTCGTGGTGGGCGATGGCGGCGCGGGCGTCGGTGTGCTCGTAGAGGTTGCCGAGGTGGCTGAGGGTGATCGCCTCGCTGAGCGGGTCGGCGAGGTCGTGCGCGAGGTCGAGGCTCTGGTGGAGCGCCTCGGCGGATTCGGTGTGGCGGCCGAGGCCTTCGAGGAGGAGCCCGCGGTTGTTGAGGCCGCGCCGTACGCAGGACACGATGCCGAGCGCTCGCCAGAGGGTGAGGGCCTCGTCGTTCAGGGCGAGGGCTTCCCGGCTTCGGCCGGACATGAAGTGCAGCCCCGCGAGATCGGTGAGGGCCTGGGCCTCGGCAGCGGCGTCGCCCTGCCGGCGGGCGCCGTCCAGGGCGAGGGCTCCGAGCACCGCCAACTCGGTGAGACGGCCGCGGCGTTGGAGGTACGGGAAGAGGCAGCGGACCAGGACGGGGAGCAGGCCGACGGGGTCGCTGTGGCGGTCGGCGAGGGCGAGGATGTTGGCGAGCTCGGTGTCTCCCCAGGCGAAGGCGTCCTCTGCGGACATGGGTACGTCCGCTGCGGAGGTGCCCGCCACGGACGGGTCCGTGCTCTCCCCGGTCAGGGTGCCGCCCTCCGCCGACGGGGACACTGATACTTCCGCGCCGGCGTGGTCGGTGCGTGCGAGGCGGGGCTCGACGCCGCGTAGGCGGTCGGAGCGGTCCAGGCCCTCGGGAAGGATCGCCAGCAGGGTGCGGCGGGCGGACTCCGCGTACCAACGGAAGGCCTCCTCGACGAGGCCGGCGCACACGGCTTCCCCGGTCCGGCCCCGGGTGGCCGTCTCCCTGGCGAAGTCGCGTACGAGATCGTGCGGTGCGTACCGGCCGTAGGACGTCTCTTCGAGGAGCGCGACGTCGACCAGGCGGTCGAGGGCCGCGCCCGCGCGCAGTTCGTCGGTGCCCAACAGGCGGGCCAGGAGCGGCACTCCGTACGTCGGCAGGTCGAGCGCACCTATACGCGTGAGGGCGCGCGCGGCGTCGCGGTCGGCCTCGCGGTCCGAGGTGCGCAGGGCGTCGAGGGCGACGGCGAGGGAACGGCGCACGCTCAGGTCGTCGTACTCCAGGTGGTGCAGGCGGCCGCCGCTGACGGTGAGGAGTTCGGCGAGGGCGTCCGGGGTGAGGGCGCGGCGGGCGGCGAGTCGGGCGGCGACGATGCGCAGGGCGAGGGGGAGGCGGCCCGCGAGTTCGATCAGGGGGTGCCCGGCGTCGAGCCCCGCGCGGCCGGAGACGGCGCGCAGCAGTGCGGCGCTGTCCCTGTCGGACAGGGGTGCCAGCGGGAAGCGCGCGGCACCGTCGAGGGCCGTCAGCGGCGAACGGCTGGTGACGATCACCGCGCAGCCGGCCCCGGCGGGCAACAACGGCCGCACCTGCGCCGCCGTCGCCGCGTCGTCCAAAACCATGAGCGTACGAGTGGGCGCCAGCAACGACCGCAGCAACGCGCTCGCCGCATCCGCCGACTCCCGCCCCACGCTCGCCGCACCCGGCGACGCACATCCCACACCCGCCGCATCCGACGCTTCACAGCGCACACCGACGGCACCCGCCAACACGCGACTCTCGCCACCCACATCCGACGAGGCACAGCCCGCCCCTGCCGCGCCCGGCGACGCACATCCCGCACTCGTCGCATCCGGCGACTCACGCCCCGCACCGACGGCACCCGCCAACACGCAGCTCTCGTCGACCGCATCCGACGATGCGCAGCCCACCCCTGCCCCGCCCGGCGATTCGCTGTCCTCTGGTCTCCCGGCGTCCTCGCAGCGCGACGTGCGGCCTCCAGCGGCACCGCAGTTCGGGCAGCACGCGTGGCTGGCGGGGGTGTGGGGCGGTTCGGCGCCGAGGTCGCGGAGGAGAGCGGCGAGGGCCTGGCACGGGGTGAGTGGGGTCATGCCCGGTGTCGCGCCGCGCAGGTTGACGTAGAGCTGTCCGTCCGGGAACTCCTCCCGCAGCGCGTGCGCCGCATGCACGGCGAGCGCGCTCTTGCCGACACCGGCCATGCCGGAGACGACGGCGACGCGCGATCCGCCGGCCAGGGCGAGCCGGAGCGAGCGTACGGTGCCGTCCCGGCCGGTGAAGTGGGCCGGGGCGGGCGGTAGCTGCGCGGGACGGGCGGCCTTCGCGCGGACCGCCTCACCGGTACACGCGGGCCGGGACGCTTCCGTGAGTACGGGCGGCGACGGCGCAGCTGCGGACGTCCCCGCGCCCGGATTTCCCGGCTCCCGTGGGGGCGGATTGCCCGGCTCCCTCGCGCCCGGGTTGCCCGGCTCCCGCGGGGGCGGATTGCCCGGCTCCCCCGCGCCCGGGTTGCCCGGCTCCCCCGCGCCCGGACGGCCCGGCTCCCCCGCCCCCGGAGCAGCGGGCTCCCCGCCGGGAGCCGCCCCCAGCACCTCCCCGTGCGCGTCCCGCACCGCCGCGCCCGGTTCCACGCCGAGTTCCTCGATCAGTCTGCGGCGCAGTTCGCGGTGGACGGCGAGGGCCTCGGCCTGGCGGCCCGTGCGGTGCAGGACGAGCATCAGCTGGCGGTGGAAGGCCTCGCGGAGCGGGTGTTCCGCGACCAGTGCGGCGAGTTCGGGGGCGAGCGACGCCAGGCCCGTGCCGAGTGCCAGTTCGGCGTCGTACCGCCATTGCAGGGTGAGGAGACGTGCCTCTTCGAGGCGCGGTACGAGGGGGTGGCCGTCCAGCGAGTCCGGGAGGCCGCTCAACGGCGTGCCGCGCCACAGCGCGAGCGCGTCCGCCGCGCGGGCGACCGTCCGCGCCCAGTCCCCCGCCGCGTGCGCGGCCCGCACCTGCGCCACCAGCCGCTCGAAGACCCGTACGTCCAACTCGCCGTCCCCGACCCGGAGTCGGTACCCCGGCGGCACTGCTTGCAGCCGCCGCGGGTCGTCGAGGAGGCGCCGCAGCCGCGTCACGTGGTTCTGCAGGGACGCCTGTGCCGAAGCTGGCGGAAAGTCGCCCCACAGGGCGTCCTTGAGGGCGCCGAGGGAGACGACCCGGTCGGGTTCGAGCAGGAGCGCGGCCAGCAGGGCGCGACCCTTCGCGCTGCGTACGGGATGCGGCTCGCCCTCGGCGTCGTACACGGCGGGTGCCCCGAGCAGACCGAAGCGCAGCCCGCATCGCTCGCTCACACCGTTCCCCCGTGCCGTACTCGTATCGCCATGTGCCGCTGTGCGTTCCGGAGTCCGGGCCGAAGCGCCCGGAGAGCCGTCGGCCCACATGTTAGCGATCTGTTGGTGTGGCCTGATCTGATCACTGCATCGGATCTGGCCCGCCGGTACTCGCGCACAGCGCGTAGCTCGGGGGAGTGTCGCCGCCGCGGCCGGATCCGGGGGCAGAGAAAGCCCCGGTCGGCGGAGGTGACCGACCGGGGCTTTCGCCCTGCCGCTCCCCCTCACCCCTGCCGCTCCCCCTCACCCCTGGCGCGCCCCCTCGGGAACCGCTACTGCCCCGGCAACTGCTGCTCCCCCGGCAGCCGCACCGTGAACAGCGAGCCCTTCCCCGGCACGCTCTCCGCCGACACCGTCCCGTCGTGCGCCTCCACCAGCTTCCGTACGATCGACAGGCCGAGGCCGCTGCCGCCCGTCGCGCGGGTCCGTGACTTGTCGGCGCGCCAGAACCGGTCGAAGACGTGCGGCAGGTCGGCGGGCGCGATGCCGGTGCCCGTGTCGGCGACTTCGATGAGCACCGCGTCGGACGTGGTGCGGCAGCTGATGCGGACGTTGCCGCCCTCCGGGGTGTGGCGGACGGCGTTGGAGACGAGGTTGCCGACCGCCTGGCGCAGCCGCAGCGGGTCGGCCGTCACCCACGGGTCGCCGAACGCGGTGGCCCTGAGCTTCACCCCGGCCGCGTCCGCGCGCGCCTGGTGCGCCGCCGCCACCTGGTCGGCGATCTCTGCGGCGCGCACCGGCTCGCGGTGCAGCCGGAGCGTGCCCGCGTCGGCGGCCGCCAGGTCCTGGAGGTCGTCGACGATGTGCTGGAGCAGCAGGGCCTCTTCGAGGAGCGAGGTGACCAGTTCGGGGTCGGTGTCGACGACGCCGTCCTCCGCCGCCTCCAGCCAGCCGCGGATGTTGGACAGCGGGGTGCGCAGTTCGTGCGCGACGTCGCTCACCATGGCCTTGCGCTGTTCCTCCAGGGCCTTGCGGTGGGCCGCCATGTCGTTGAAGGCGGCGGCCAGTTGGCTGATCTCGCCCGCCGAGCGGGTGACCCGCTCGGGTACCGGCTCGGTCGGCTCGCCCGCCTTCATGCGCCGCGTCGCGGTGGTGAGCGCGCGCAGCGGCCGGGTGAGCCGGGTCGCGGCGAGCGCGGTGACGGCGACCGTGACGGCGAGGACGGCGGCGGCGAGCCCGGCGAGGCGGCTGGTGTTGGCCCGGGAGAGGCTGAAGCCGGGCGTGCTGCGGGTGCCGTCGGAGCTGGTGATGAAGAGCAGTGCGGGCGAGGAGACGTAGGGGCCGAGTTGCTCGCGGCGGGCGGTGTCGACGCAGGATCTGATGGCGGCGTCGGTGGGCTCGCCCGCCTCCCGCTCAATTGCCTCCCGCCCAATTGCCTCCCGCCCACTCGTGTCCGGCTCCGGGTAGGTCGGGGCGAAGACGGGGTCGGGGACGGGGGCGGCCGGGGAGGCGACGGGCGGGGTCTCGCGGGGCGCCACGGGGACCGACGTCGGGGCGGCGCCGATCGGCTTCGGCCCGGGCCGCGCGGTCAGGTCGAGGCTGATCGGTACGGGGGCGAGTCCGCGCCGCTTCATGCAGGCGTCGGAGAGGGAGTTGAGCTTGTCGAGGGCCTTCTGTTCGTGCGCGGTGGGTACGTCGAGCAGGCTCATGCGGCAGCGCGAGTCCATGAATTCGCCGGAGTGGTAGTCGAGTCGGACGAAGGGGCGGCCGCCGGTCCCGGAGACGACTTCGGGGCTCATGCCGAGCTCCGTCAGGCAGGCCGCGCTCCGGTCGGCGGCCTCCTTGAGGGCCGCGCGCTCCTGCTCGGGGAGGCGGTAGGGGCCGACAGCGCGCGGGTCGATGCGATCGACGGCCGTGCCCTCGACGGCCGTACCCTCGTCCGCCGTTCCTTCGTCCACCGTGCCCTCGTCCGCGCGTCCCGGGGCCAGCGTCGCGTCCACGGAGAGGGGGTCGAGCACGGCGGACGCGGTCGGGGGCAGGGCGGTGCGGCGGGCCGCCGAGTCCGCGATGACCTTGCGGTCCTGGGTGGTGAGGGCGATGCGGCGGCCGGTGCTGCGGGACAGTTCGCGTACGGCCTTGTCGGCGCCCCGCCACTGCGGTGCGCTCGCGCCGACGCCGAGGAGCCTGTCGTAGATGCGGGCGTCGTCGGCGAGGACCTGCCCCTGCTCCTGCCGCAGCGCGCCGGACGTGGTCTGCGCCGCGAGCCACGCGGTGGCGGCGATGGAACCGATGGAGACCAGGACGGACACGGCGAGGAGACGCGCCAACAGGCTCTTGCGCAGCGGAACATCACGCACGACGCCGCGCCGCCACCCCGTCGCCGACCGCCCCACCGGTGTCCGGTGCCGCTGCCCCGACGGCTACCGACCCACCGGCGACCGGCGCCGCCACCTCGTCGGCGACCGGCGCCACCAACCCGACGACGGCTGGCCCACCGACGACCGGTACCGGCACCTCGTCGACGACCGGCCCACCCGTGACCGGCGCCACCACCCCGTCGGTGGCCGGCCCACCCGTGGCCACCCCACCGGAGCTCGCACCGCGCCCAGCCACCCCGCCTCCCGTCCCCGCTCCCGCTCCCGCTCCCGCTCCCGTCAGCTTGTACCCCACCCCGAAGACCGTCACCAGCCGATCGGGACGGCGCGGGTCGGATTCGATCTTCTTGCGCAGGTTGAGGACGTGCACGTCGACCGTGCGGGCGGATATGTAGCCGGACGAGCCGTGGATGCGGTCGAGGAGCTGCGGCCGGGTGAAGACCCGGTCCGGCTCCTCCGCCAGTGCGGAGAGCAGGTCGAACTCGCCCGGGGTGCAGTCCACGTGCCGCCCGTCGACCGTCACCTCGTGCCGCAGCGGGTCGACGACGAGGCCGCCGACGCGCAGGATCCGCCGGTCGGCGTCCGGCAGCGGCGGCCGGCTGCCGCCCGCGCGGCGCAGCAGCGTCCGTACCCGGGCCATCAGCTCACGCGGGCTGTACGGCTTGGTGAGGTAGTCGTCGGCGCCCGTGTCGAGGCCCGCGAGCAGGTCGTCCTCGGTGGTGCGGGCGGTCAGCATCAGGATCGGCAGCCGCGCGAGCCCGGGCGGCCCGCCCCCGTCCCCGTCCCGCAGGCGACGGGTCACTTCCAGGCCGTCGGCGCCCGGCATCATCACGTCGAGGATCAGCAGGTCCGGCAGCCGGCGCCGCACCTCGGCGAGGGCGGCGGAACCGTCGTGGACGACGGCGACCGAGTGGCCCTCGCGCTCCAGGTAGCGGCGGACCAGCTCGGCCTGTTTCTCGTCGTCCTCCGCGACCAGGACAAAAGCGCACATGGCGTTGAGGATAGGCATGCCGCGCCCGGTTCGGGCCGGCCGAACGGGATCAGACGGCGGCCTGACAGGATCCTCATAAGTGACCGGCAGACTGGTGCGGCCACGGAAGTACCCCCCTGGCATCGCAGCACCGGGTCACCCGTTGCCCCGCCCGATCCCCCCGCCTAGCCTCCCCGCATGGCAACCGCACAGCTCAACGGGATCACCATCGGCTACGACGACACCGGCAGCAGCGCCGACGGCAACCCCGGCAGCCCCCTCGTGCTCGTCCACGGTCACCCCTTCGACCGCTCCATGTGGACCCCGCAGCGCACCGCTCTCGCCGCGACCCACCGCGTGATCACCCCGGACCTCCGCGGCTACGGAGCTTCCACCCTCGCCCCCGGCGCCAGTGCCGCGGCCCGCACCACCGGCTTCGCCACCTTCGCCGAGGACATCGCCGCCCTCATGGACCATCTGGGCATACGGGAGTTCGCACTCGGCGGGCTCTCCATGGGCGGCCAGATCGTGATGGAGTGCTACCGCCTCTTCCCGGAGCGCATCACCGGGCTCCTCCTCGCGGACACCTTCCCCGCCGCCGAGACCCCGGACGGCAAGGTCTTCCGCAACTCCCTCGCCGACCGCCTCCTCGCCGAGGGCATGAAGGGGTACGCGGACGAGGTGCGGGACAAGATGGTGGCCCCGTACAACACGGAGGCGTCCGCGTACGTCCACCGCATGATGCTCGCCGCCCCGCCCGAGGGAGCGGCCGCCGCCCTGCGCGGCCGGGCCGAACGCCCCGACTACCGCGCCCTGTTGACCCGCGTCGGCGTCCCCTCCCTCGTCGTCGTCGGCCGCGACGACGCGTTCACGCCGGTGGCCGACGCCAAGGCCATGCACTCCGCGCTCCCCGACTCGGTCCTGCACATCGTCGAGTCCGCGGCACACATGCCGAACCTGGAACGCCCCGACGAGTTCAACGCCGCGCTCCGCACATGGCTGGCCCGCATCTCCTGAGAACGGAACCGCACGCGGCCGGTGACGTCTGCCCACGTGTCCGGTGGCGTCCACCCACGCGGCCGGTGGCGTCTACCAGGTCGGGCGCGCCCCCACCCCGCCGTCCACCACCAAGTCCGTCCCCGTGATCCAGGACGCCGCGTCCGAGGCGAGGAACACACAGGCGCTGCCGACGTCCTCGGGCCGCCCGAGCCGTCCGAGCGGCGCCGCCCGGCCCCACCGCGCCACGCCGTCCGGCCAGTCGTCGGCGAGCCCCGGCCGGTCGATGAGGCCGGGCGAGACGCTGTTGACGCGGATGCCGCGCGGCCCGTACTCCAGGGCCGCCGAGCGGGCGAACATGATCAGGGCCGCCTTGGACGCGCTGTAGTGCGCGTGGCCCGGGGCCGGGCTCGACCCCTCGATGGACGCGATGTGGGTGACCGTACCGCCGCCGTCCTGTCCGGCCATGACCTCGGCGGCCGCCTGCGTGCAGCAGAACGCGCTCGTCACGTTCGCCTCGGACAGCTGTCGCCACTCGGCGGCCGTCATGCCGGGAAGTTCCCGCACCGGCTGGATTCCGGCGCTGTTGACCAGCGCGTCCAGGCGCCCGCGCCAGGAGTGCGCCTCCGCGACGAGGCGGTGGCACTCCTCCTCCCGCGTCAGGTCCGCCGATACGGCGACGGCGTCGCCGCCCGCCGCCACGATCCGCCCGACCAGTTCATCGGCCCGCTCCCCGCCCCGCCGGTAGTGCACCACCACCGCGGCCCCCGCCTGCGCGAACCGCAGGGCGACCCCGGCGCCGATGCCTCCACTCGCCCCGGTCACCAGGGCGACGCGCCCGCCCAGCCCGGGCAGCGTCTCGTCACGCACCACCGCGCCACCCACCGAAGCCCCCTCACTCATCCCCTCACGCATCCCCGCCGTCCTCTCCCCGCATCCGCAGCGGCTCCCCGGGGCGGCACAGCTCCCGGATGAGCTCGGCGCGCCCCGGATAGCGGGCACTCAGCTCCGCCGCGTCCCCGCCCTCGTAATCCTCGGGTACGAACCCGGGTGCCATCGTCGTCCCGAAGAGCGCCCAGCCGTACCGCCCGCCGGACCTGACGCGCGCCCCCATCCACGTCCCCGCCGGTACCACCAGCTGCACCTGCCCGCCGGCGCCCAGCACCGCCGTCCGGTCCGTGCCGTCGGGCGCGAGGAGGAGGAGTTCCAGCGCGTCGCCCTCGTAGAAGTGCCAGACCTCGTCGATGGGCAGGCGGTGCAGGGCGGAGAAGTCGCCGGGTGCCGTGGTCAGCAGCGCGACGATCGCCGACCCGGCGGGGCGCCCGGACGCGTCCGGCGGGCCCGCCCAGACACGCCGGAACAGTCCGCCCTCGACGGGCAGCGGGCGCAGCCCGTGCCGTACGGCCACTTCGTCAGCAGTCTCGCCAGTCTCGACCATGGTCGATCGCTCCCCGGACCGGAAGCGTCATAACCGCGGAGCCCGAGACTCCGCTGCTCCTGCGACTGATCCTGCAGCGGGCAGGTGATCCTGCAACGGGGAGGGCCAGGTCACGGATCACGTGACCTGGCCCTCCCCGAACGCACCCGAACGCATCCGAACCCCGCGGGCGCGCGACGTGCGAGCTACCGCGTCGGCGTCGCGTCGTACCCGAAACGGGCCGCCGTCGCGACCAGCCCCGGGTGGGCGAAGCGTTCGGCCAGGTCGCCCTCGCCGATCCACTCGCGCCACTCGCCCACCTGCCCGCGCCGCATGATGCGGGCGTTCTTCGTGGTGTCGCCCTCGCCGGCGGACGCCGCGTCCTCGCGGGCGCGCATCGCCTTGAAGGAGCTGCGTTCGGCCGCCTGTTCGACGACTTCCGGCGGCACCGCGAGCCCCAGCGCCGCGAGCATCGCGGTGATGGCGCCCACGGGGTGCGACTTCAGATCCTCGAAGCGCACGACCGCGAACTTCGAGAACTCCGGCGCCGCCTCCAGCCAGCTCCGGTAGAAGCGGGCCCAGCCGGGGATCGAGGGCTCTCCGTCCCCGAGCCTGACGCGGTCAAGAAAGTCCGGGTACGTCAGCTTCCCGATCATGTCCGCGGCGTCCGGGATCCAGGAGCCGCCGAAGGAGGAGAACCACTTGTACGACGAGTAGATGGTGTCGCGCGGGTCGCGCACCACCAGGATCGCGCTGTTCACCGAGGAGTCGGCGAACACCTCGGGGTAGAAGTGGGTCTTGATGAACCTCTTGGGCACGGCTCCGCTCGCCGCCCTGTCCAGCGCGGCCTGGCTCTTCTCGGAGGTGGCGGCGAGGCGCTGCCGGTAGTAGTCGAGACGGCTCTCCACCGACTGCGCCGCGCCGTCCGCCTCGTCGGGCGACTCGACGTACGGGTCGAGGTAGTCGAAGCCGAGCTCGAACACGATGTTGGCCACGAGTGCCTGGCCGGACCCGGGGTCGCCGGCCACGACGATGTCGTTCTCGCCGAGCAGGCGCGCGCTGCGACGGGCCAGTTCGTCGGGACGCAGCTCCCGGGCGGAGTCCTCGGTCATGTCAGAAATCCTGTCTCTCGGCCTGCTTCTGGGCGCGGCTCTCGGGTTGCTTCTCAGCGCGTGGCTCGGGTCACTTCTTGGCGCGCGCCGCGACCGCCCTGGTCAGGTAGGTGACTTCGAGCTTCTGCGCGTCCGCCAGGCGCTCGCGGATGTAGTCGAGGAACTGCTCGAACTTCGCGTCGCCGAGTTGGACCCGCACGTCGTTCACGGACTGCCACAGGCCGATGTAGTGGTCGATGGTCTGCTCGACGGAGTGGCGGCCCTCCAGCACGACGACGTCGTCGAACCGCGGGCTGGCGTTGAACTTGTCCGACAGCTCCTTGATCATCTGCGGGTGCGCGGAGGTGATCCGCTTGCGCTCGCCCATCAGGCGCTTGAGCTCGTTCTCGATGTCCACGAGCACCGGGTTGACCTCGATCAGCCGCGGGTTGTAGAGCGCGACGAACCAGCCGCCCGGCCGCAGGACCCGGCAGAACTCGGCGGTGCCCACCTCGAAGTCCACCCAGTGGAAGGAGGACGCCATGCTGATGAGGTCGGCCGACCGGTCCGGGAGTCCGGTCTCCTCGCCCTTGCCGGCCCGCCAGGTGATCGAGTAGCCCTCCGAGTCGGAGATGCCCTCGGCGCGCATGTTGTCGTTCGGCTCGACCGCGGTGACCGAGCGGAATCCGCCGTCCGCCACGATGCGGGTCCACAGGCCCGTGCCGGCGCCGACGTCGACGGCGTCGAGCTCGGCGGCCGGCCGGCCCACCAGGCCGATCAGCGCGTCCCGCACCGAGGTCGCGTAACCCTCACGGTACTTCGAGTAGTCCTTCGCCAGGTCGGTGAAATCTCCGTGCTTGAGCTTGGTCGACGTCGTCATGCGGGGCACAGCTCCTTATGTCTACGTGAAAACGAATATCCGCCTGAAAGCGAGAACCGCGAGAACTGCGAGAACGCTCTCAGCTGGAAAAGCGGAGGTTTATGGAATACGCGCGTCACGCCGCCGCGGACGGCACACGCTCCTCGTGCGCGAGTCGAATCATGGTGGCCGCGGCCTTCGGGTCGACGTCGCCGTAGTTGGTGACCACGAGGTCGGGGTGGGTGGGGAACTCGGCGGACTGCCCGATGCCGACCACGTCCTTGGCGTCGTTGCCGCTGTAGACGCCCTTGCTGTCCCGCCGCTTGAGTTCTTCAACGGGCACGTCGAGCAGCACCTCGAAGTAGTCGGGCTGGTTCTCGCGATTGTGCCGCTGCACCTCGTGGAACAGCGAGATGGTCGCGACCACGACGAGGTGCCCCTGTTCGGCGAGGAGCTGGGACAGCCGCGCATAGGTCATGGATGTCTTTATGCGGCTTTCCCGGTCGAAACCGTGGGTCATCATGTCCAGGGCGGTCCGCACCTCGTTGCCGTCCAGCAGGATCGGCTGCCGGCCGCGCTGGACGAGCTGCCGGACCAGCTCACGGGCGACCGTCGTCTTGCCGGCCTCGGCAAGCCCGGTCACCCAGATGACCGCGCCGCCGGAATCGGCGCCTCCAATTCCTGTGGTTCCCATGGATGACTCCCCTCAGTGCACGTACGGTGGCCCGCTCGCTGCGGATGAACTCTTCACAGCCCGACCGCGCTGCTGTAAAGTCCCTCAGAAAATTTTGGCACGCGCATTTGGCATGCATTACTCAGAAAATTCCGAGTATCCCCGTGAAAAAGGCCGCTGACTGGCCGTTGAATGGCCGCTCTTTCATTGCTTTCCGAGCGACCCCGTCAGTATTGTCCCGGCGTTTACCGGGCGTCCAATATCTGTTCGTACTGAAGCCTAGATCGGTCAGTTATGGAGATACGCCAGCTTGAGTACTTCGTCGCTGTCGTGGAGGACGGCAACTTCACCAGAGCCGCGGCCCGGGTCCATGTGACCCAGCCGGGAGTGAGCGCGCAGATCCGCCGCCTCGAACGGGAACTCGGATACGAACTGCTCGACCGGTCCGGGCGCACGGTCCGCCCCACCGCCGTGGGCGAGGCCCTGCTCCCCTATGCCAAGGCCGCGCTGGCGGCGGTACGCAACGCCAGACTCGCCGTCGACCAGGTGGCCGGGCTGCTGCGGGGCCGGGTGAGCGTGGGCATGGTGACGGTGGTGGCGTCGCTGGACGTGCCCGGCATGCTCGCGGAGTTCCAGGCGAGCCATCCGACCGTGGAGATCGCGCTGCGCCAGGGCAGCACCGACGACCTCGTCGACGCGCTCAAGGACGGCGAACTCGACATGGCCTTCCTCGGCATGGCGGTCGAACCGCCGGCTTTTCTGCGGACCGAGGTCGTCCTCGCCGACCCGCTCGTCGCGGTGCTGCGCGCGGACGACGAGTACGCGGACCGGGACTCCGTGCTGCTCAAGGAGCTCGCGTCCCGGCAGCTGATCTCGCTGCCCGGCGACAGCGGTACCCGGCGGCAGCTCGACATCTCCCTGGCCACGGCCGGGATCGACGCGCCCATCGCCTTCTCGGCCAGCGATCCCCAGGTCCTGGTGGACATGGCGGCCCGTGGTTTCGGTGTGGCGATCCTGCCGCGAGGGGCGGTCCGGTCAGCCGGTGAGGACCTCCGGCTGGTGCCGTTCCGCGACCCTGACATGCACGGGCGGCTGTACCTGGCGTGGCCGGACGACCGGACGATCGACCCGGCGGCGCAGGCGGTCATCCAGCATGCGCTCGACCACATCCAGGAACGGGACGGTTCCGGCTGACGAGCGCTCGGCCCCCGGCTCACGGGCACCCGGCTCCATCCGACAAGTGCCCGTCCCCGTCACTTCACCGGCTGCGGCTCCCCGGCTTCGACCCCGGTGTCCCGCGGCGGCGGCTTGGCGGCCAGGAAGTCCTTCGCGCGGATCAGGAAGAAGGAGAACACCGCTCCGACCAGGGCCAGGACACCGGTGATGACCAGCAGGTCGTTCAGCGCCTCGGCGTATCCGGAGTGGAGGGCGGTGGCCACCTGGTCCCGCAGCGGCGCGGGCACCTTCTCGGCGAGGCCGGACACGTCACCGTGTTCGACGGCCGCGGCGATGCCCGGGGCCCTGTCGGCGAGTTCGGGGATTCCCGACAGGTTCCGCATGACGTCGTCGTGCAGCGACGCCGTGAAGATGGAGCCGAGCACCGGGATGCTGGCGGCCATGCCGACCTGGCGGAAGGTGATGTTGATGCCCGACGCCGTGCCCGACCGGTCCGGCGTGACGACGCCGACGGCGGTCGAGGCGAGCGGCGGGTTGACGACGCCGCTGCCGATACCGGCGATGACGAAGCCCGGGATGAGGTGCGTCCAGCTGCTCGACGCGTCGTTGCCCGACATGAGGAGCAGACCGGCGCCGACGAGGAAGAGGCCGGGGCCGATGAGCCACTTCACCGGCACCTTCGCGCTCAGCCGGCCCGCGATGGTCGACGCGACCAGGGCGCACACGCTGATCACGAGCAGCCGCACGCTGGACTCCAGGACGGAGTAGCCGAGGCCGTTCTGCAGGTAGAGCACCAAGTAGAGGAGCATCGCGAACAGCGAGCCGTTCATGGTGAACGCGGCGATGGACCCGCCGACGAACGTCGGCGTACGGAACAGCGACAGGTCGAACAGCGGCTGCTCGGAGCGGAGTTCCACGATCAGGAAGGTGACGAGCAGGACGGCCGCCGCGCCGAGCCACAGCACGACGCCGGTGTTGCCCCACTCGGTCTCACCGGCCCGGATCAGACCGTAGATCAGCGCGACCAGACCACTGGTGAAGAGGACGAAGCCCGGCCAGTCCAGCCGCAGCTTGCGCCGCATCGGCGACTCGTCGACCTGCCACAGCGTCACCGCGATGGCGAGGAGACCGATGGGCACGTTGACGAGGAAGATGCCGCGCCAGCTGATGTTGCTGGCGATCAAACCGCCGAAGACGGGCCCGAGTCCGGTGGCGATGCCCGTCACCGCACCCCAGATGCCGAAGGCGACGCCCCGCTCCTTCCCGGTGAAGTTCCGGGCGAGCAGCGCCAGCGAGGTGGCGTACATGACGGAGCCGCCGATGCCCTGCGCGGCGCGCGACAGGATCAGCATGAGAGGTGTGGAGGAGATCCCGCAGAGCAGCGAGCTGACGGTGAAGACACCGAGGCCCACCAGGAACAGCTTGCGGTAGCCGAAGCGGTCCGCCAGCGAGCCACCGACCAGCAGCATCGCGGCGAGCGTCAACGAGTAGGCGTCGACCACCCATTGCGCGTCGGCGAAGCTGGTGTCGAGTCCGCTCTGGATCTGCGGCAGCACGACGGTGACGATGGTGGCGTCCAGCAGGATCATGAAGGTCGACGCGGAGACGACCACCAACGTCCACCATCGCTTGGCCATGACTGATCTCCCCCACACTTCCTACGGCGTTCTACGCGGCTTACGCGTTGACCGGGCCGACTGCCTGACCGGGCCGGCTGCCTGGTCCGGCTGCTTACTTGGGCTGGATGAACTCGGGCTGGTCGAGGATCCGCAGCCACGAGCCGTCGGGCTGGCGGCGCACCACCTGGGCGCGGGCACCCGTGCCGTCCTTCGGCGGGGTGGACGTGAGCGCGATGTCACCGTTGATCAGAGTCGGAAGGGGCTCCTCCGGCTCGAACTTGGGGTTCCGCGTCATCGCCATCTCCCACAGCTTGCGGATGGCCTCGCGCCCCTGGGTGATCTGCCCGGGCGGGAAGGCGACGACCGCGTCCTCCGCGTAGAGCTCCGCGACGCCGGTCGCATCGCCCTTGTTGGCGCGCTCGACGAACAGACGCGTAATGTCTTCCGGCCGGTAGGCCTTCTCATACTCGGACACAGGGGGGCCTCTCGTTCAGAGCTGATTTCCAGCACCAATAAGCTTGGCCGCGCGGAACTGGCACGTCCAACTCCCCTTACTTCTGGCTACCAGAAGCAACAGATCTGGATCGCGGCCGTCCGGGCGACTGAGGAATTCCTCAGTCGCCACCCCACGCGCTCGCGCCGAGCGAGTCGTACGCTCACTGGCTTCACCCCCTTCCTCTCGCTCCCTCCCACCGAAGACGGAGGCACCCATGACCAGTTACGCAGCGCGCATGCCCAGTCACACCGTGCGAGTGCCCCGATGAGGGTCGACGTCGCCTGGTGGCACCTCGACGGGACGCCCCAGACCATCGAGTCGATGCGTGAGCACCTGCGCGAGAACACGCTGGACCGGTGGACCAAGGTGCCCGGACTGCGTCTGAAGATCTACTTCGCGGACCGCGAGCAGAACCGGTGGGGCGCGATGATGCTCTGGGAGAACGAGCGGCCACCGCTCGACCAGATGCCGCCGAACGCCGCCCTCGCACTGATCGGCCGGCCACCGGACGTCCGCGTCACCTTCGAGGCGGAGGGCACCGTCGAGGGCCTGTACGAACTGGCCACGCTCCAGGCCCTCGGCCCCGCTTTCACGGGACAGAGATCGGAAGAGATGGAACGGTGTTGACATTCCTGAACAACCCCGGCTCCAATGCCCTGGTCATTCCACGGGAAAAAGCGTCGGGCGACCCTTCAAACAACAATCCAGGCAACAATCCAGGCAACAGATGGACGACAAGGCCGGGAGGATAACGACAACATGGCGTCGCACACGTCGAACACGTCGGACACGTCGCATACCTGGGACATTCTCGACCTGCCGCCCGGCGTCCGGCCCGACCCGGACGAATACATCAGAGCCGCGATGGAGTGGCACTTCGGCCCCGAAACCGGCTCTCCCTACTGGCTGGAACGCGCGAAGTCCCTCGACTTCGACCCGCGGTCCGACATCTCCTCGGTGGCCGACCTCGTCCGCTTCCCCAACGTCGCCTCCGAGCTGCGCACCGTCCCCGCCGAGGACCTGATCCCGCGCGGCTACGGCGACAACCCCGACGTACGGGGCGTGTTCGAGAGCGGCGGCACCACGGGCGCCCCCAAGCGGGTCGTCCTCCTCGGGGACTGGCGGAAGCGGCTGCTCCACTGGACCGCAGAGCAGCTCGACGCCCACGGTTTCCCCCGGGGCGCAAACTGGCTGGGAATCGTTCCCAGCGGCCCGCACATCGTCGGCGAGTTCTTCCGGGGTTCGGCAACCACGCACGGCACCCACGGATTCACGCTCGACCTCGACCCGCGCTGGGTGAAGCGGCTGATATCCGCGGGCCGCGGCAGCGAGGCCGACGACTACGCCGAGCACGTCGTCGACCAGGCCGCGGAAGTGCTGCGCTCCCAGAACATCGGCGTCCTCACCGTCACCCCGCCGATCCTGGACCGCATCGCACGCCGCGACGAACTCGTGGAACTCATCAACGAGAAGGTTCGGGCGATCCGTTGGGGCGGCACACAGCTCGACCCCGACTCCCGCCAGGTGTACCGGACGGAGATATTCCCGGACACCGTCTTCTCCGGGAACTACGGCAGCACGATGATCCTGGGCTTCGCCGGGGAGCGGCCGGGGCTCGGCGACGACGACCCCTGCGTCTTCGACACCCTGAGCCCGTACGTCACCTTCTCGGTCGTCGACCCCGAGACGCTCCGGCCGGTCCCCTACGGCGCGCGCGGCCGGGTCGTGGCCAGCCACGTCAGCAAGTCGTTCCTGCTGCCCAACAACCTCGAACGCGACATCGCCACCCGCGTCGAGCCGCTCGACGGCGGCCCCGGCGACTCGGTGGCCGACATCGCGCCCGTCAGCAGGTTCGAGAACGAGGACGTGGTCGAGGGGGTGTACTGATGGCGCCCGAACCGGCCCGGCTGGACGCGTCCGAACCGCTCCTCCTGGACGCGCTCGGACCGCGCGGCGAGTTCCGTGCCAAGAACCGCCAGGTGGTCACCGACGTCACCGGCAGCCCCGCCGCCGAACTGAGCCTCGTACCCCCGCCGTTCGTCAGCCGCACCCTGTCGGCGCTGCGCCGCGCGGAGCCCGCACCGGCCGACGAGCGGGTACGGCGGATCGCGGCCGCCGCCGACCTCTTCGCCACCGGCACCGTCGCGGGGCAGAGCGTGGCGGAGTACTCCCTCCTGGTCAGCCGCGTCGGCGGGGTCCCGATCACGGAGGTCACCTCGGCGGTCGACCGCATCGCCGAACGGCTCCGCGACATCGGCACCGGCCTCGCACAGGCGCGGCCCGCCGGCGCGGTCACCGACTGGCGCGACCCCCTGGCCAGGGCCGGCCGGGCCGCCCACACCCGGCGCGGCCACGTGTTCGCCGTCCACGCGGCCGGCAACCACCCCGGCACCCACAGTCTGTGGCCCGAGGCGCTCGCGCTGGGCTACCGCGTCGCGGTCCGTCCCTCCCGGCGCGAGCCGTTCACCCCGCACCGGCTCGTCACGGCGCTGCGCCTCGCGGGCTTCGGGAACGACGAGATCACGCTGCTCCCCACCGACCACACCGGCGCGGACGCCGTGCTGCGCGGCGCGGACCTCGGCATGGTCTACGGCGGCGAGGACGTCGTCCGCAAGTACGGCGCCGACCCCACCGTCCTGCTCCAGGGGCCGGGCCGCTCCAAAGTCCTGCTGACGGCCGACGTCGACTGGCGCGACCACCTCGACACCCTCGTGGACTCGGTCGCCGGGCGCGGCGGCACGGGCTGCGTCAACGCGACGGCCGTGCTGGTGGAGGGCGATCCGACGCCGCTGTGCGAGGCCCTCGCCGAGCGGCTCTCGGCGCTGCCCAGCCTGCCGCCGGACCACCCGAAGGCCGTGCTTCCCGTCCAACCCGCCGCGGGCGCGCGGGCGATCGCCGAGTACGTGGGGCGCCGCGCCGGTGGCGCCCGGCCCTGGCTCGGCGCCGACGCGGTCGCCGACGAACTGGGCGACGGCAGCGCGGTCCTGCGGCCCGCCGTCCACCAGGTCGACCGCGCCGACGCCCCGCAGCTCGGCGCCGAACTGCCCTTCCCCTGCGTATGGGTGGCACCGTGGCGCCCCGCGGACGGGATCGCCCCGCTGCGCGACAGCCTGGTGCTCACCGCGCTGACGCGGCAGGAAGAGCTGCTCGACCGCCTCCTGGCCGAACCGACCATCGCCAACCTGTACGTCGGCGACCACCCGACCCACTGGATGCGCCCCGGACTGCCGCACGACGGCTATCTCTCCGACTTCCTGATGCGCACGAAGACGGTCGTACGAGACTACTGACGTACGCCATGGGACTACTGACGTACGCCACTGAGGGCACCGAGCCGCGCCTCACCGCGTCGAGGCGCGGCCGTCCACTTCCTGCGCGACGTTGAACCAGACCTCGCCACAGGCCCGCGCCACGCTCGCCACCATGTCGACGCAGTGGGCGGGAACGCTCTCGATGAGCCGGCTCCACTCGTCGGGCGGGAGGGTGGCCGCGTCCAGCAGCCGCAGCAGCAGGCGCCCGGAGTCGGTGAAGCGGATCGAGGGGTCGCGCTTCAGGATCGGGATCAGCTCCGCGGCGGCCGACGGCACGGTGATGCCCGACGCCGCCGGTGCAGTCGGTGCCACCGGGGTCGCCGGGGTCGGCGGGGTCGGCGCGGCGACGGACTCCGCGTCCTCGGGTGGTGCCACGCGTGCCGATACGGCCGATGCGCCGCCGGGATCGGCGGCGACCCGGGCGGGCGCAACGCGCACCGCTCCCACCCGTCCCTGCGCCACCCGGGCCTGGGCGGCCGTGACCGTACCCGCAACCGCCGCCAGATCAGGCAGGTCGGGCAGGTCAGGCAGCCCGGGCAGATGGGGCAGATGGGGCGCCCCCTCGTGGAGCGACCGCTGCTTCGGGAGGCCGGGGCCGGCTTCGTCCTCCTCCAGCCTCCTGCGCACATCGCGTGCGGTGGCGCGGGAGACCCCGGCGGCACCGGCGATCTGCCGCAGCGTCGCGTCGGGGTGGGTCCGGATGAACTCGCCCGTGGCGGCCCGCACCCCGCTGCTGTCGACGGGCCGCGTCCGGCCGTCGCGCCCGATCCGCACCGGCGCGGGCGGCAGGTCGTCGCCGAGCCGGCGCCGGATGCTTCCGACCGTCTTGGGCGAGAGCCCGGCGAACGAGGCGATCATGCGGTCGGACCACTGCGGGTGTGAGTGGATGATCCGCGTCGCCGCGGCGTTGCGGTCGGCGCGGCTCAGCGGCAGACCGTGCGTGGTGTTGGCCTGGACGGCGACGATGAAGACATCCGACTCGTGCCCGTCGAGGAAGCGGACGGCGATCTCCCGCTCACCGCGCAGCACCGTCGCCCGCAGCCGGTGCATCCCGTCGATGACCCGCATCGTCACCCGGTGGACGAGGATGGGCGGCAGGTCCGCGCCGGACTCGGCGAGGACCCGGATGTGGTCGACGTTCTCGCCGACCAGGCGGGGTGAATCGGCCGACCAGAGCTGGTCCACGGGAACACGTTCAATTGGCAGGGAATGCGGCCGTATTTCCCACGGCCGCAGCCCTATTTCCCCGTATATTCCATCTACTCCATCTCTCCCATCTCTTCCATCTGCGACCGTCTCGTCTTCCGCAACTTCTGCCGACTTGCTCGTGTACATGAACCCGTCGCCCCCTGTCAGAGTTCGCGCGAGCGTGGAATAGTTGTTAACTTAAATTACCGCCACCGTACCCCTGTGGGCCACCGCTATAGGTGTCACGCTCGGCCCGTGTGCGCGATTTCCCGTCAAACTTCGCAGAACGCTTGACAGATGCAAGCGACAAAGCCTAACAGGCACATTTCTCGACCAGGACTCAAGCGAAAATCGACCAGAAGTCCCACATATGCTTCTGCCGATTACTAGAATCCCGAGGCATGGAACTCAGGCAGCTCGAATACTTCGTCGCGGTGGCCGAGGAGGAGAACTTCACTCGGGCCGCCGAGCGCGTGCACATCAGCCAGTCCGGAGTGAGCGCCCAGATCAGGCAGTTGGAGCACGACCTCGGGACGTCCCTGTTCGACCGCTCGGGCCGCAGCGTCCGACTCACCCCCGCCGGGGTGGCGGCCCTGCGGCACGCCCGGTCCGCGCTGGCCGCCGTCGACGCCGTCCGCCAGGCGGTCGACGAGGTGAACGGCCTCATCCGCGGCAGGCTCGTCGTCGGCATGGTCACCGCGTGCACGGTCACGCCGCTCTTCGACGCACTGTCCGCGTTCCACCACAGACACCCCGGTGTGGAGATCGTCCTCCTGGAGGACACCTCCGACCGGCTCATCGAGCGGTTGCGCGCGGGCAGCGCCGACATAGCTCTGGTCAGCACCTCCGGCTCCACTCCGCCGGGCCTTGAGGCGTACGAGATCATCCGTGAGCCCCTGGTCGCCGCGATGCCGGTCGGCCACCCGCTCTGCGAGAAGCCCCAGGTCACCCTTGAGGACCTGGCCCAGTACTCGGTGGTGAGCCTGCCCACAGGGGCCGGGGTGCGCAAGGTCTTCGACGACGCGTGCGCGGCGGCGGGCGTCAACATGGAGATCGCGTTCCAGGCCGGCGCGCCCAGCGCGATCGCCGATCTCGCGATCCGCGGTCTGGGCGTCGCGATCCTCTCCGAATCCCTCGTCGCCCAGCACCGCCCACGGCTGACGACCCGCCGGATCGAGGACATCCACACGGAACCGGTCCTCTCGCTGGCCTGGACCGCAGCGGAAAACCCGGCCCTGCGCCAACTGGTCCACCACTGCCGCCACGCCTTCACCCGCCCGACCCCAGCCCTGACCCCGGCCGACACCCCCCAGACGACCGCGATCCCGGAACCGACCCTGTCGGCCCAGTAGCCAGCAGTAAGCCCCCCGCCCCCGTAGCAAAGCAAAAGCCCCAGGTCACGGCGAGTGAGTCCTGGGGCTTCCACAGAGCCGCCTTCGGGATTCGAACCCGAGACCTACGCAATACGAGTTGTCCGATCTTGGCCCTGGGGTGTCCATAAGCATCCGCGAGACAGGTGTCTTCCCTGGTCGAGGTGGTTGTCATCGTTGGGCGGACGAAGGTGGACCGCTCCGGAACGAGCCCTCAGTGAGACCACAAATGAGACCGCCGTTGGCGGCGTGATGGCAGGCGGCCCAGCGCCCACAACCGACGTGCAAGAACGGCCCCCTCCTTCTCTCCACGCTCTGCAGTACCAGAGGACCCCGCCACCCCCTCCGATCCGCTCGTGGCAGTCGGCACTCCAACGTCAGAGTGCGTGCTTCTGAACTCCTGCGGGATCCCCCAGCTGTCCGTAGCCTGGTAGCAGTGACAGGTTTCGGGGAGGCAGATCATGACTGACAAGCTCACACGCGAAATGATTCAGCGCTCTTATGCGAACCCCGAAACGCGAGAACGAATCTTGCGGATCGACCTCTTGTCTGAGTTTCTCGGGTCGTGCATTGTTTCCGAATCTTACGAAGTGCAGCCCAGACTCACCGCAGCCATCAAGCTTTCATCCGTCGGCAGCGGGTTGGTCAGTCGCACACAAAGCAACGCCAACCCCAGAAATGAATGCACACTCTCCGCCTTCTTGCAAGTATTTTGGAATGAGCTCCTGGTAGATCCAGACAAAACCAATATCGACGCGATCGAGAAAGTCATCTCCGACGAAATCAAAAAGGAGCGAGTCCTCTTTCCCTATATTTATGGGCGCGAGTTGTACGACAAAGCGTTGAATGAGCTCAAAGATAACAATGACAACTTGACCCACAAGGATACGATGACCCTCCTGGCTGGGACCCCTCAAGGGGTATTCCAGCTTCATGACTATGTGACAGGCCCCTGGGGGCTCGTGCGATCGCGGGAGATTCGATACTGCCCACCCTCCGTTTGGGTTCCTCTTTATCACTGCGATGATCTATCATGCTCTAGATTGCACAATGTGCTTCTCGAAACCGGAACATCAAAGATCGCCAAAGTGCGCACCAAGATGCGAGAGGTTCTATCTCGACAAGAGAGCGCAGAGAGCGAGTGGGGGGAGTTCTTGCGCGATTTGACTTCCGAACTCGTCAACCCCTTCTCATGGAGGCATTCAGCAGGGATCCCAGGCCTTATTGGGGATGCCTTTTCTGCAATGGAAATGCGCTTGCTCATACACGACCTGCTCAATGCTACCCAAGGTAAGCTACGAGCATCACTGTCTGAGCTTGGGCAAGAGGTGAAGGAGGCCGAAAAGTTCACCAATGACCTCACCGAAGCTCAGATGCTTCAGCTGATTCTCCTCTGTCGGGACGAAGAGATTATCGATGCACTGGACTCGCTAATTCTCTCGGGATCTATCATAATTCCATCGGCTGAAATACGCAGGTCGCCCAGAAGCGTTAAGGCCACGGGATACTTTGCTCTCGTTCCCGAGTGCGCGAGTCGAGGAGTTCGGTTCCTCGGAAACTCCTCACAAGCTCTTCTTCGAAGCCGCCATCTAATCTCCAACCTGTTCGACCTAAGCAATCCCACTCAGCGCGAAAGGCTTGAGTGGCTGATTCGTGGAACAGATGGCACTTCCTTTCAGGAACAATTGGATCAATTTGTATGCAGTGGCCCGCTTGATGACGCTCTCGGGTCACTCATCTTTGATAGTGGAGCAAACCTTGCAGCAGCGGAAAAGTTTGTCGGGATTGGGGCTCGTGCACGCGAGCGTTTGTCTAACGAAGAATCCCTAAGGAGAGCCATTACATGGCGGCTTGGCATTGACGGGCCGCCCGAATCTGACGTATTGGTTGATTTCCGTCAGTATGGGGCTCGACTTAGGGAACTAGCCATGCGAACGCATACTTACGCCTCCGCCGACCAAGCCGATATTAGAGCAGTCGCTTCCAACTTCTTCGTCAAGGTCGAGTGGCTACTCAAGGAGTATCTCAAGCTTGCGACCTGGGCGCTTCTACGCGACCACTACGCGACATCGGGTTTTGTTTACTCCCCTGAAGATGCAATTGCATTCACGGCGCAGGAGCTAAGTCGCGATCAAGCGGACGTTCACTTTCCTGCCGATGAGAAGTGGACGCTCCACCCCATGATTCGAGGGTTCGACATTCTCGCCGAACGCTTGAAAACATTGAAGTCAGATGAAACAACTCGACGACCTCTGGATGACTACCCCAAGATTCTGCGTTCCGCATCTCCTTATACGTTTCTATTTAAGCATATCCATCCGCACCTCGATTTGGATCCGGCAGCCGGGTCTCGCATTGTGGCGATGCTTTCGACCGCTGCGCAGAAACTGCAATCGGGAAAGGTCGACGAGATTCGGAATATCTTGCAACATACGAATCCAAAATTCCCGTCCCAAGATGAGGTACTAGGGGCAATAAACGCTGTCGAGACAGTACTTGCCGAGGCGGAAGAAGCGGGCTTCCTGCCGGTCGTATCACGTCTTCGCGAATCCCAAACAGACGGGTACGATCGGCGCACTTTGACTTTGGGAACGGCGAACGGAAAGACGCTTCGCCTGGTCCGACCCTCATCCTATTACTTGACGGGCCTACCACCTGTGTCAAAGGCTCAATATGTACTCAGGTCGGCCATCTATGAGGATTCAAGCGAAGTGCTTCGGCTCGCCATCCGCGAGGACTCTGAATATGCAAAACGCTGGTCTGACTATCCGAAGCGCCGCGGAGCCCGCGGGAAGTCGAATGCTAGCCACCTCGACGACTGACGTTACATCCAGCAAGTGGCCACGTAGAATTAGTGATCGGAGCGGAATTCCATAAAGCCATGGAACCGCCAAGACCAAGGTCTCTCCACCCTCCAACAGAGAAGGGAAGCAAGAGGAGCACCCAGGCGATGAGTGCTCCTCTTGCTGTTCGGCGCAGCGCGCCGCCCCCAAGGACGTGCCGCGCAGCGGCTCCTTCTTCACGCTTGAAGGCGCCACCGCCCACTACAGACACTCCCTCTTCTTTGTCCTAAGAGGGAAGACGCTGTGTCATGTACGTCACGCCGGACGCTAACGGCCCCTGACCTGCGACGGATGCCATGACGCAGACACCGAGCCCTGCGTCATCCTGCGTCATCTGCGTCACCCCCATGACGCGAACGATGCCGCACGCATGACGCATCCCTACACCACCTCGTCAGGCAAAGCAGCAGGTCAGAAGCCTAAATGTCGCTGATGACGCGATGACGCAGAAATCTGCACCTCGGACGCACACGGGCCATGGCCCCGAGCCAACTCCCCGAAGGCAAAGACGCACTGCCCAGGAGGCACCCCGGATGAGCACCACGCTCGCTGCCCCCGTCGATCGACTCCTGTACAAGCCGGAAGAGGCAGCCGAAGCACTCTCCATCGGCCGCTCCACCGTTTACGAGCTCATGGCCGAAGGCGCCCTGAAGTACATCAAGTTGGGCCGCACACGCCGCATTCGCCGCGCGGACCTTGAGGCGTACGTGGACAACCTCACCCCGCTCCCCAACTGATCAGAGACAGCCCCGAGGCGCCCCGAGCACACCGCTCGGGGCGCCTTCCGCATGGAGGAGCCCATGAGCCCCCGCAAGCCCAACATGGAATCGTTCATCTACCTCGGCGCCGACGGCTGGTACCACGGCCGCGTGACGATGGGCGTCAAGAACGACGGAAGCCCCTACCGCCGCCACCGCCGCGCCAAGGCCGAGCCCGAAATCAAGCGCAGGGTCCGGGAGTTGGAGCGCCTTCGCGACCAGGGACGCGCCCCCATCGCGGGCCGCAAGCCGACCGTCGCGAAGTGGATGGAGACCTACCTCACCGACATCGCCAGCCTCAAGCTCAAGCCGCGATCTCTGGACGACTACTGGTCGAAGACGCGCAACGACATCATCCCGGGAGTCGGCCAGCATCGCATCGACAAGCTCCGGCCGGAGCACCTGGAGCGAATGTACCGAGCGCTGCTCGATGCCGGGCGCGCTCCCTCTCACGTGGTGAAGGTGCACCGCATCCTGTCTCGCGCCCTGAAGATTGCCCACCGCCGCCGCCTCATCGGCGAGAACGTCGCCACGCTCGTGGACCCCCCGAGCGTCGACGAGACCGAGGCCAATCCCTTCACGCAGAAGGAAGCCAAGGCATTCCTCGAAGCAGCCTCAAAGCGGCCCACTCTCATGCGCTGGATCGTCGGCGTCGGCATGGGCTAAGGGATGCACGTAGCACGCGAGCGCCTGCCCCGAGCTCAAGGAAGGCGGTCTCGTCTTCACCCGCCCCAAGACCAAGAAGAGCCAGAACGCCGTACCGATCCCGCCCGTGTTCATTCCGTTCCTGCTCGACCACAAGGCACAGCAGGACGAGATGCGGACCGCAGCCGGTGAGCTGTGGCAGGAGACCGACGTCGTGTTCTCACGGCAGGACGGGCGCCCCCTCGACCCTCGCGCCGACTACGAAGAGTACAAGGAGCTGCTCAAGGAAACCGGGATCGATGACCGTCGCCTGTACGACGGGAGCCGCCACACTGCCGGCACCATCCTGAACGAGTTGGGCGTCGACATGCCCACGATCATGGAGATCCTGCGGCACACCCAGACCAGCCAGACGAGGCGCTACGTGAAGGGCAGATCGCACCTGTCGAAGGATGCGATGCGGCGCATGGGAGAGTTCTTCGCTCCGCCGTCTGCGGACCCCACTGAGACCAGAACTGAGACCGCCGACACCCGCGCGGCTCGGGCTCAGCGCCGCCGCCGCATCCGTTGAAAGCAAAAGCCCCAGGTCACGGCGAGTGAGTCCTGGGGCTTCCACAGAGCCGCCTTCGGGATTCGAACCCGAGACCTACGCATTACGAGTGCGTTGCTCTGGCCATCTGAGCTAAGGCGGCGCGCTGTCCGCACCATCGTGCGATCAGCAACGCGGCCAAGTCTACACAGTTTTTCAGAGCGCTCCGCACACCCCCTCCTGACGGCTATGAGCAGCGCTTTCCGTCCTTCGGGACGGTTCCCGCCAGGAGGTAGGCGTTGACCGTCGAGTCGACGCACTCGCTGCCGCGGCCGTACGCCGTGTGGCCGTCGCCCTCGTAGGTGAGGAGGTGGCCGGAGGAGAGCTGGGAGGCGAGGGCCTTCGCCCAGCGGTAGGGGGTGGCCGGGTCGCGGGTCGTGCCGGCGACGAGGATCGGCGCCGCGCCCTTCGCCTCGATGCGGTGCGGCGCTCCCGTGGCCCGCACCGGCCAGTACGCGCAGTTCAGCGAGGACCAGGCGAGGCCTTCGCCGAAGACCGGGGAGGCCTTGCGGAAGGAGGGCAGCGCCTTGCGGACCTCGGCCGGGGAGCTGAAGGACGGCGGCAGGTCCAGGCAGTTCACGGCGGCGTTGGCGAACATCAGGTTCGCGTACTTTCCTTCGGCGTCCCGCTCGTAGTAGGCGTCGGAGAGGGCGAGCAGGCCCGCCCCGTCCTTGTCCTCCATCGCCGAGGTGAGCGCGTCGCGCAGCTGGGGCCAGCCCGCCTCGTCGTACATCGCGGCGATCACGCCCGTCGTGGCGAGCGCCTCGCCGAGCTTCCTGCCGCCGAGCTCACCGACCTGACCGCCGCCGATGCCGCCGCTCCCCTTCACCGTCAACGGCTCACGGTCCAGGCCGCGGAAGAACGCCTTGAGGCGCCTGCCCGCGTCGTCGGGGCTCTCGGCGCCCAGCGGGCACTCCGCGCCGCGCGCCACGCAGTCCTTCGCGAAGGACCGGAACGCCGTCTCGAAGCCGGCCGTCTGGTCGCGGTTCATCCGCCGTGCGGGCAGCGACGGGTCCATCGCCCCGTCCAGGACCAGGCGGCCCACGCGGCGCGGGAAGAGCTCCGCGTACGTCGCGCCGAGGAAAGTGCCGTACGAGGCGCCGACGTACGACAGCTTCTCGTCGCCGAGCGCCGCCCGCAGGACGTCCATGTCGCGGGCCGCCTCGACCGTGGAGACGTGCGGAAGGACCTTGGCCGACCGCGCCTCGCAGCCCTCCGCGAACGTCTCGAAGGCGGCGCGCAGGCCGTCCGTCTCACGCTGGTCGTCGGGGGTGACGTCGGTCTGCGTGTACGTGTCCATGCGCTTGCCGTCGAGGCAGGTGACGGGCTCACTGCGGGCCACCCCGCGCGGGTCGACGGCGACCATGTCGTAGCGGGCCCGGACCTCCGCGGGGTAGCCGAGTGCCGCGTACGACTGGAGGTAGCCGATCGCCGAGCCGCCGGGGCCGCCCGGATTGACCAGGAGCGAGCCGAGGCGGCCCTTCTTCTTGGTGGCCTGCTTGCGGGCGACCGCCAGCTCGATGTCGCCCGCCGCGGGCTCGGCGTAGTCGAGCGGGGCCTTCATGGTGGCGCACTCGAATCCGGGGGCGCCGCACTCGTGCCAGCTCAGCTTCTGCCCGTAGTACGGGGCGAGCTCCGCGGGCGTCGAGCGGGACAGTGACGCCATCGAAGCGTCCGCCGTCGAACTTCCGGACGAACAGCCGGACATGAGCAGCCCGGCGGTCACGAACAGAGTGCCGCACGTACGGAAGGGGAGGTGATGGCTGCGACGGCTGCGACGGCCGTGACGGCTGAGGTCCATCACGCGAGCGTAACTCTCCGAGAGCGAGTGATTACGCAGCGCGCTCGTACGAGTGAATCCGAACCCCGAGTCGGATCCGAGCATCCCGAGCTGTCCGCGCAGCCCGCCGATCCGCGTCCCGGCCGGGGGCGTTCACCCCGCCCGCAGCGCCACCGTCATGGCCTCGACCGCGAGCAGCGGTGCCACGTTCCGGTCGAGGGCGGTGCGGCAGGCGCCGATGGCCTCGATGCGGCGCAGCGTGGATTCGGGCGAGGTCCCGAGGGCCATGCGCTCCAGCATGTCCTGCACCTCGGTGTTGGCGATGGCCACCCGCGAGCCGAGCTGCAGGGCGAGAACGTCCCGGTAGAGCCCGGTCAGCTCGGTGAGCGCGAGGTCGAGGCTGTCGCGCTGCGTGCGGGTCTTGCGGCGCTTCTGTCTGTCCTCCAGCTCCTTCATCACGCCGGCCGTGCCGCGCGGCATCCGGCCGCCCTGCCCGCCGCCGAGCGCCGCCTTCAGATCCTCGGTCTCCTTGCCGTCGACCTCCTCGGCGACCTGCTTCGCGTCCTCGGTCGCCGTGTCGATCAGCTCCTGCGCGGCCTTGAGGCAGCCGCCGATCTCCGTCACCCGCATCGGCAGCTTCAGGACGGCGGCCCTGCGCTCACGCGCGCGCGGGTCGGTCGCGAGCCGCCGGGCGCGGCCGATGTGGCCCTGGGTGGCGCGCGCCACGGCCGCGGCGACGTCCGGCTCGATGCCGTCTCTCCGTACGAGCACGTCGGCGACCGCGTCCACGCGCGGCGTGCTCAGCGTCAGGTGGCGGCAGCGGGAGCGGATGGTGGGCAGCACGTCCTCCAGAGAGGGCGCGCAGAGCAGCCACACCGTGCGGGGGGCGGGCTCCTCCACGGCCTTCAGGAGGACGTTCCCCGCGCCCTCGGTGAGGCGGTCGGCGTCCTCCAGGACGATGACCTGCCAGCGTCCGACGGCGGGCGAGAGCTGTGCCCGGCGGACGAGGTCGCGGGTCTCCTTCACACCGATGGAGAGCAGGTCCGTGCGCACCACTTCCACGTCGGCGTGGGTGCCGATCAGGCTGGTGTGGCAGCCGTCGCAGAAGCCGCAGCCGGGGGCGCCGCCGAGCGCCCGGTCCGGGCTGGTGCACTGCAGCGCGGCGGCGAAGGCGCGCGCGGCGGTGGCGCGGCCGGAGCCGGGCGGGCCCGTGAACAGCCAGGCGTGCGTCATCTTCGACGCCTCCGGCGGCGGGGTGCCCGTGGCGGCCGCCGTCACCAGCGCGTCGGCGTCCCGGGCGGCGGCGCCCAGCTGCTCGCTCACCCGCTCCTGCCCCACCAGGTCGTCCCACACGCTCATGGGGTCACCGCCTTACGCTGCGCTCTGCTCCTGCCCGGACCGCCCATCGCCTGCCCGGACTGCCCATTGTGGAGGACACCTCTGACAATCCGGTCCGGCCGCGGTGCTCAGCGACCTCGTCGGCCGCGCCGCGCCCGGCCGTCACCGTCGTCGTCCGGGGCGTCCTCGTCCTCGTGCGACCCGAGCAGTTCGTCCGCCAGCGACGGCAGGTCGTCCAGCGGCGTCTCCTCGGCCCACTCGGAGGACGGCCGCCGGGGCACGCCCTGCTCGTCGACCTCGATCTGGGGCAGCTCGCGGGTCCGGTCGTCGGAACCGTCGGGCGAGGGCGCACTCGCGGGCCGCTCGTCCCGGAAGTACCCCGGCGGCACCTTGTCCTCCTGGACGGCCGGCAGCACGGCCGTCTCGTCGGCGGCACCAGCGGGTGCGGGCGGCTGCGGCAGCACCGCGGTGTCCTCCGCGTCGGGACCCTTCGTACCGGGACCCTCGGCGCCGACCGCCGGCAGGACGGCCGTCTCGTCGGCAGCCCCGGAAGGCGGCTGCACCACGGGCGTGGGCACGGTGGTCTCGTTGTCGGGCACGTCCGGCGCCACCGGCTCAGGAGCCGCCGTCTTCCGCTCAGGAGCAGAAGGAGCGGAAGGAGCAGACGGAGGGGCAGCCTTGCGAGTCGAGACCGGCGACGGGGCAGCCGGAGCCGAAGCAGCCGTGGCCGCGGCCGCCGAAGCCGCCGCGAGCCGCCGCGCCTCCTCCGCCCGCAGCAGCGCGGCCTCCGCCTTGCGCTGCTTCTCCAGGCGCCGCTCCTCCGCCTCGGCGCGCAGCCGCGCCTCCTCCTCGGCCTCCCGGCGGCGCCGCTCCTCCTCGGCCGCCCGTGCCTTCTCCTCGGCGAGGAGCCTGGCCTGCTCCTCCTCGGCCTTGCGGCGGGCCTCCTCGGCGCGCTTCCTGGCCTCCTCGGCCTGCCGCTCGGCCTCGCGGCGCTGGGCCTCCTCCAGCTCGCGCCGCTTGCGCTCCTCCTCCTCGGCGCGGAGCTTGGCGAGCTGCTCCTGGCGCTCGCGTTCGAGCCGCTCCTCCTCGGCCTTGCGCGCGGCCTCTTCCTCGGCCTTGCGCCGCGCCTCCTCCTCGGCGGCCCTGCGGGCCTCCTCGCGTGCCTTCACCTCGGCTTCGGAGAGCGGGAGCACCAGGTCGAGCCGGTGCCGGATGACGGTCGTGACCGCCTCCGGCTCCTGGGCCGCGTCGACGATCAGGTACCGCCCCGGGTCGGCGGCGGCGAGCGTGAGGAAACCGGAGCGCACGCGCGCGTGGAACTCGGCGGGCTCCGACTCAAGGCGGTCGGGTGCCTCCGTGAACCGCTCGCGGGCGGCCTCGGGAGACACGTCGAGCAGGCACGTCAGGTTCGGTACGAGGCCGCCGGTCGCCCAGCGGTTGATGCGGGCGATCTCGGTCGGCGACAGGTCGCGCCCGGCGCCCTGGTAGGCGACGGACGAGTCGATGTAGCGGTCGGAGATGACCACGGCGCCGCGTTCGAGAGCGGGGCGTACGACGGTGTCGACGTGCTCCGCGCGGTCGGCGGCGTACAGGAGCGCCTCGGAACGGTGCGAGAGACCGGCCGACGACACGTCGAGGAGGATCGACCGCAGCCGCTTGCCGACGGGCGTCGCGCCCGGCTCACGCGTGACGACGACCTCGTGCCCCTTGGCGCGGATCCACTCGGCGAGCGCCTCGGCCTGCGTCGACTTGCCCGCGCCGTCGCCGCCCTCCAGGGCGATGAAGAAGCCGGTGCCGCACGGCACCTGTGCCGGGTCGTCGCCGCCGCGCAGCGCGTCCAGCAGGTCGCGCCGGAGCGGTATGCCCTGGCGGTCGTCGGCCTTGGCGAGGACCAGCGCGGCCACCGGCAGCAGCAGCGCGCCGACCAGCATCAGCGTGAAGGCGGCGCCGCCGTGGTCGAAGACGAACTTGCCGTTGACCATGCGGTGCGGCCCGATCGCGGCGGCGACCACCGGGGCCACCAGCGCGCCGAGCGCGAGGACGAGGCGTACGACGGCGTGGAGGTGCTCCGTGGTGCGGGCCCTGCGGTAGTCCTCGACCTCCTGGTCGAGGAGCGCGTGCCCGATGTTCGCCGCGACGCCCGCGCAGACCCCGGTGAGGGCCAGGAGCAGCAGCACGGTGGTCACGTCGGGCACGAGGCCCGCGGCGAGCAGCGCGACGCCGGTGAGGGCAATGGCGAGGGCGAGCAGCCGGCGGCGCGAGAGCGAGGGCAGCAGGGCCGGCGCGACGCGGATGCCGACGGCGGTGCCGCCGGTCAGGGCGAGGACGATCAGGCCGTACGTGACGGGCCCGCCGCCCAGGTCCTTGGCGTGCAGCACGGCGACGGCGACGGCCGCCGCGACGGCTCCGGCGACGGCGGCGCAGGCCGCGACGAAGTGCGGGATCGCGCCGGTGCGGCCCTTGTCGGGGCCGGTGCCGGTGCGCGGCCTGCGCAGCCCTTCGAGGGGGCTACGCGCGCGTGGCGTCTGCGTACCGGGAAGTTCGAGGAAGTAGAGGATCGAGAGCGACGCGGCGAAGAGCCCGGCCGCCACGAAGGAGGCGAGGCCCGCCTGGTGCAGGTCGAACCAGTCGATGCCGGCGCCGAGGACGTTCCCGACGAGGGTGATGGCGACGAGGATCGCGGCCGCGACGGGCAGCGCCAGGAATCCCGTGCGCAGGGACAGGCGGCGCAGGGCGTCCATGTGGTCGGGCAGGGGCCGTATCGTCGCGCCCTCCAGGGGCGGCGCGGGCAGCAGCGCGGGCGCCGCGCTCTCCTTGGCGACCGTCCAGAAGCGCTCGGCGACGCCGACGACGAAGGCCGTCACCAGGATCACCGCGAGGGCGTCGTCCGGGGTCCAGTCGATCCACAGCGGCGCGACGACCAGCAGGGCGGTCCGCAGACCGTCGGCGCCGATCATGGTCCAGCGGCGGTCGAGCGGCCCGTCCGGAGAGGTGAGCGAGGTGAGCGGGCCGAGAAGCACCGCTCCGAAGAGCAGTGTCGCGAGAACGCGCGCTCCGAAGACGGCGGTCACGGCGAAGGCCGCTCCTCGGTAGCCGCCTCCGAAGGCACCTTCGGCGATGGACGACTGGAGCGCGAGGATCACCAGGACGAGCAGCGCGAGCGCGTCGCCGACACTGTCGACGAGGTGGGCACTCCACAACCGCTTCAGCTGCGGTACGCGCAGCAAGGCGCGTACGGCGCGCTCTCGGGAATCTGCGACCAGGGCGTCGTCGGGGGCCGGAATTCCGGCCGTTGGCTGCTCGGCACGCGTCATCCGTCCAGCCTATCTGGACGGACCCACTCCCCGAGGAGCCACCCGAACAAACGACCGTCCGGTCCGGGTGGCGCCCGCTGGGTGAGGTGTCGGAGGTCAGTCCTCCGAAGCGGCGGCCTTGCTGGAGGCCGCCGTCTTCTTGGCGGTGGTCTTCTTCGCCGTGGTGGTCTTCTTGGCCGCTGTCTTCTTGGCGGCCGTCTTCTTGGCGGGCGCCTTCTTGGCAGCGGTCTTCTTCACGGCCTTCTTCGCCGTCTTCTTGGCAGGACCCTTCGCCCGCTTCTCCGCGAGGAGCTCGTAGCCCCTCTCCGGAGTGATGTCCTCGACGGAGTCCGCCGCCCGCAGCGTCGCGTTCGTCTCGCCGTCCGTGACGTACGCCCCGAAGCGGCCGTCCTTGACGACGACCGGCTTTCCGCTGACCGGGTCCTCGCCGAGCTCCTTCAGCGGCGGCTTCGCGGCGGCGCGGCCACGCTGCTTCGGCTTGGAGTAGATCTCCAGGGCCTCTTCCAGCGTGATGGTGAAGAGCTGCTCCTCGGTCTCGATGGACCGCGAGTCGGTGCCCTTCTTCAGATACGGGCCGTACCGGCCGTTCTGCGCGGTGATCTCGATGCCCTCGGCGTCTGTGCCGACCACGCGCGGCAGGGACATCAGCTTGAGGGCGTCCTCAAGGGTGACCGTGTCGAGCGACATGGACTTGAAGAGGGAGGCCGTGCGCGGCTTGACCGCGTTCTTGCCGGTCTTGGGGGTGCCCTCGGGGAGGATCTCCGTCACGTACGGGCCGTAGCGGCCGTCCTTGGCGACGATCTGGTTGCCGGAGACCGGGTCGGCGCCCAGCTCGAAGTCGCCGCTCGGCTTGGCGAGCAGCTCCTCCGCGTACTCGACGGTGAGCTCGTCGGGCGCCAGGTCGTCGGGGACGTCCGCGCGCTGGTGGTTCTCGGAGTCGCGCTCGCCGCGCTCGACGTAGGGGCCGTAGCGGCCGACGCGCAGCACGATGTCGTTGCCGACAGGGAAGGACGACACCTCGCGGGCGTCGATGGCGCCGAGGTCGGTGACGAGCTCCTTCAGGCCGCCGAGGTGGTCGCCGTCGCCGTTGCCCGCGTCGGCCGCGCCGCCCGCGGCCTCGCCCTCGCCGAAGTAGAAGCGCCGCAGCCACGGCACGGCCTGCGCCTCACCGCGGGCGATGCGGTCGAGGTCGTCCTCCATCTTGGCGGTGAAGCTGTAGTCGACGAGCCGGCCGAAGTGCTTCTCCAGCAGGTTGACCACGGCGAAGCTCAGGAAGGACGGTACGAGCGCCGTCCCCTTCTTGAAGACGTAGCCGCGGTCGAGGATCGTGCCGATGATCGACGCGTACGTCGACGGGCGGCCGATCTCGCGCTCTTCCAGCTCCTTGACCAGCGAGGCCTCGGTGTAGCGGGCCGGCGGCTTGGTCGCGTGGCCGTCCACCGAGATCTCGTCGGCGGAGAGCGCGTCGCCCTCGCTGACCTGCGGGAGCCTGCGCTCGCGGTCGTCCAGCTCGGCGTTCGGGTCGTCGGCGCCCTCTACGTAGGCCTTGAGGAAGCCGTGGAAGGTGATGGTCTTGCCGGACGCGCTGAACTCGGCGTCGCGGCCGTCGGAGGCGCGGCCGCCGATCTTCACCGTGACGGAGTTGCCGGTGGCGTCCTTCATCTGGGAGGCGACGGTCCGCTTCCAGATCAGTTCGTAGAGCCGGAACTGGTCGCCGGTCAGGCCGGTCTCGGCGGGCGTGCGGAAACGGTCACCCGAGGGGCGGATCGCCTCGTGCGCCTCCTGCGCGTTCTTGACCTTCCCGGCGTACGTACGCGGCTTGTCCGGCAGGTAGTCGCTGCCGTAGAGCTGCGTGACCTGGGCCCGGGCGGCCGCGACAGCCGTGTCGGAGAGCGTCGTGGAGTCCGTACGCATGTAGGTGATGAAGCCGTTCTCGTACAGCTTCTGGGCCACCTGCATGGTCGCCTTGGCGCCGAAGCCGAGCTTGCGGCTCGCCTCCTGCTGCAGCGTCGTCGTACGGAAGGGCGCGTACGGCGAGCGGCGGTACGGCTTCGACTCGACGGAGCGTACGGCGAAGTCGGTGTCCCGCAGGGCGGCGGCCAGCGCGCGGGCGTTCGCCTCGTCCAGGTGCAGGGTGCCCGTGCTGCCCGCCTTGAGCTGGCCGACGGAGTTGAAGTCGCGGCCCTGGGCGACGCGCTTGCCGTCGACCGTGGTGAGGCGGGCGACGAGCTGCGACGGGTCGGACGCGTCGCCGGCGCGGCCGGTGCCGAAGGTGCCGGTCAGGTCCCAGTACTCGGCGGAGCGGAAGGCGATGCGCTCGCGCTCCCGCTCGACGACGAGGCGGGTGGCCACGGACTGGACGCGGCCGGCCGACAGGCGCGGCATGACCTTCTTCCACAGGACCGGCGAGACCTCGTAGCCGTAGAGGCGGTCGAGGATGCGGCGGGTCTCCTGGGCGTCGACCATGCGCTTGTTGAGCTCGCGCGGGTTGGCGACGGCGCTGCGGATCGCGTCCTTGGTGATCTCGTGGAAGACCATCCGGTGGACGGGGACCTTGGGCTTCAGGACCTCAAGGAGGTGCCACGCGATGGCTTCGCCCTCGCGGTCCTCATCGGTGGCGAGGAAGAGCTCGTCGGAGTCCTTCAGGAGGTCCTTGAGCTTCTTGACCTGCGCCTTCTTGTCGGCGTTGACGACATAGATGGGCGCGAAGTCGTGCTCGACGTCCACGCCGAGGCGGCGCACCTCGCCGGTGTACTTCTCCGGCACCTCCGCGGCGCCGTTGGGGAGGTCGCGGATGTGCCCGACGCTGGCCTCGACTACGTAGCCGGGGCCGAGGTAGCTCTTGATCGTCTTCGCCTTGGCAGGCGACTCGACGATGACGAGTCGGCGGCCGCCCTGTGCGGTCTCGCTGGTCGGGGACAACTTCGCTCTTCTCTCCGGTCGACGCTCGGTGGCAGTGCGCGGCGGCACCGCTCGGCCGCACCGCCCGGTGGCGCTGCGTGGTGGCAGGGCTCTGGCAGTGCGGTGGCAGTGCCCGCATGGCTTGCGTTGCGCTGTCGCTGCGGAGTGTGACGGTACATCCCGCCCCCGTGTCAAACGGGAAAAGCCCGCAACGGCCACTCGAACGGTAACCCGACTACCGCCATTCCTGCCGCCCGGCGTAGCCACCGCTCTTCCGGCACCCCGTGCGGCCGGCGCCCGCAGGACGACTGGAAGGAGAGGGTCCGCCGCGTCGTCGGCACCACGTCACAGCCGCGTGAAGCACCACACCCCGAGCAGCAGCGCGCCCGTTCCGGCGAGCAGGGCGAACGTCGCCGATGCGACGGGGTTCACACCCTGGGCGACGGGAGCGCGGTGCGCGACACGCGCACCGGTCCACAGCATCAGTCCGGCTCCGAACAGTGCGAACACCGTCCCGGCGAAGATCGCTGGTCCGCTCTCCATGGTCGTGCCTCCCCGTGCCGAGTTCCCCTGCCGGGAGGCTGGCACGCACGGGAATCGGGAGGACGACATCGGGGTGAACGGCGAGCGGCCCGCCCGTACACCTCACCCGAAAGCCCCGTACACCCCACCCGAAATGCCCCCTACGAGCTCCGAAATGCCCCGTACGAGCGTGATGTTGGCCGGTTTCCTCCCACCGCGCGGGTGCGGTGCGCAGACCCGCTACGCCCCGACCGGCAGCAGGAACCCCTGCTCCACGAGGAGCCTGATCTGCGCGGGCGTCCGGTCCCGCAGCAACACCGGGTCCTCCCCCACCAGTTGCGCGATGGCGTCCAGGATCCGCCCGGCGCTCAGCGAGCCGTCGCAGACGCCCGCGAACCCGGCGCCCACGGTGTCGACCTTGGTGGCCCGCCGCATCCCGCGGTTCTGGCGCAGCACGACATGCTCGGGGTCCTCGGCGCCCGGCAGCCCGACCTGTTCCTGCACGACCTCGTCGGCGAGCTTGAAGTGCCCGGCGAGTAGCGCGGCGTCGTCGTGCGTACGCAGGTACTCCTGCCGCTCGAAGAACTCCCGGACCGTGTCGCCGAGCGGCTGCTCGACGGGGTGCGGCCACTCCTCGACAGTGATGGACGGCTCATCGGATCCGGACTTCCTGAGCGTGATCCAGCCGAACCCGACGGCGCGTGTGCCCCGCGCCTCGAACTCGTCCAGCCACGCGTCGTACCGCGCCGCGTACTGCCCGGGGTCCGTGCGGTGGTCCCCGGCGTCCCGCAGCCACAGCTCGGCGTACTGCGTGATGTCCTGCACCTCGCGCTGCACGATCCAGGCGTCGCAGCCGCGCGGCACCCAGGACCGCAGCCGGTCCTGCCACTCCTCGCCGTCCACGTGCTGCCAGTTGGCCAGGAAGTGCGCGTACCCCCCTTCGTTCAACCGCTCCCCCGCCTCCTGAACGAGCGACCGGCACAGATCGTCCCCGCCCATCCCGCCGTCCCGGTAGGTCAGCCGCGCCCCCGGCGAGATCACGAAGGGCGGATTCGACACGATCAGGTCGTACGTCTCCTCCCCCACCGGCTCGAAGAGCGAGCCCTCGCGCAGATCGGCCTCCGGTGCCCCGGAGAGGGCCAGTGTGAGCCGGGTGAACCGCAGCGCCCTGGGGTTCAGGTCGGTGGCCGTCACGCGCGTGGCGTGCTGGGCGGCGTGCAGCGCCTGGATGCCGGAGCCGGTGCCGAGGTCGAGGGCGCACGCGACGGGCGTACGCACCGTGATGCCGGCCAGGGTGGTGGACGCGCCGCCGACCCCGAGGACGACGCCCTCGTCGTGGCTGCCGATGCCGCCCGCGCCGCCGACCGCGCAGCCCAGGTCGGAGACGATGAACCAGTCCTCACCGCCCGGCCCGCCGTACGGCCGCACGTCGACCGTCGCCCACAGCTCCCCGTCCCGCTCGGTCAGCCAGTCGCTCTCCAGGAGTACGCCGACGGGGAGAACGTCCGCCACGCGCGCGTGGGGCACGGATTCCTGCAGCAGGAAGAGGCGTACGAGCGCCGCGAGAGCACTGTCCCCTCGCGTGGCCCGCAGCGCCGGCACGGTCTCGCTGCGGGCGAGCGCCGTGTAGGCGGGGGCGCCGAGCAGTTCGAGGAGCCCGTCGGCGGTGAAGTCGGCGGCGAGCAGCGCGTCCCGCAGGGCGGCGGCTGCGTCGGGGCGGTCGGACGCGGGCAGGGGGAGGCTGGCGTTGCGGCTGGCGTTACTCACCCCTCCATTGTGGCCCGCCCGGTGCGCCGACGCCCCCGGCGCCGCCTGGGCGTCGGGGGCATCGGGAAGGTACGGCCGGAAGGGGTCAGTTCTTGGCGGAGGGCGTGGCGGACGCGCTCTTGCAGCTGTCCTGCTTGCCCATCGCCTTGCCGACCTCCCCCTCCTGCAGCTTCTCCAGCGCCTCGTTGCCGCTCTTGCTCAGCTTGTCGAGCTCTCCGGCGACGTCCTTGAGGCCGTCCGCGAAGTCCGCCTGGTTCTTGGTGTCCAGGCCGTCGACCTGCTTCTTCAGGTCGCCGTACGACTTGGAGATGGCGTTGAGCTCCTTGACGGCGTCGTCTGTCTTCTTCTTGCCGTCGTCGACCGGCGGCGCGCCCGCCTTCTTCACTGCGTCGCCCATCGACTTGTAGGCGTCGGACATGTCCTTGAACGCCTTGGAGTCGGTCTTCTGGACGTCGGCCGGCGAGCTGTTGTCGGAGGTCTCCTTCTGGATCGCGGCGTTGGCGTCCGCGATCTTCTTCGACTCCGGCTGGACGGAGTCGCAGACCTTCTTGGCCCAGTCGTCCAGTTCCTTGTTGCCGTCGTCGCTGCTGCACCCTGACAGAGCGAGTACCAGTACCGCACCGCCGGACAGTGCGGCTGCAAGCTTCTTGTTCACCGGATTGGTCCCTTCCGTGGCTCTCGGCCCCGGAACTTACACGCCAACTGGGCGACATCCGCATGCCGGGGGCCCGGTACTACCGCTATTGCAGCCATTTGCACCAAGCGGGGGAACGGTAGGGGCGCGAGAGAAGCCTCACGGGCGCCCCCGCTCACGCCGACGGGCGGACGGCGCATCAGAAAGCGCCGCCCGCCCGCGTGTTGCCGGAGCGGTTACGAGACCACGGCCGGGTCGGCCGACTTGGCCACCCGTCCCGAGTTGCCCTCGTCCCCGACGGCGATACCGCGCCGCTTGGAGACGTAGACCGCGCCGATGATGACCGCGATGGAGAGCCCCGCGATCAGCACCCGCATCCCGACGCTGGCGTCGTCCCCGTAGCTGAACTTGACGACCGCGGGCGCGATGAGCAGCGCCACCAGGTTCATCACCTTCAGCAGGGGGTTGATCGCCGGGCCCGCGGTGTCCTTGAACGGGTCGCCCACGGTGTCGCCGATGACGACCGCGGCGTGGGCCTCGCTGCCCTTGCCGCCGTGATGGCCGTCCTCGACGAGCTTCTTCGCGTTGTCCCAGGCACCACCGGAGTTGGCGAGGAAGACCGCCATCAGGGTGCCCGTGCCGATCGCGCCCGCGAGGAACGAGCCGAGCGCGCCGACACCGAGCGAGAACCCGACCGCGATCGGGGTGAGCACGGCGAGCAGACCCGGCGTGGCCAGCTCGCGCAGCGCGTCCTTGGTGCAGATGTCGACGACGCGCCCGTACTCCGGTTCCTCGGTGTAGTCCATGATCCCGGGGTGCTCGCGGAACTGCCGCCGCACCTCGTAGACCACGGCTCCCGCCGACCGCGACACCGCGTTGATAGCGAGTCCCGAGAAGAGGAAGACGACCGCGGCGCCGAGGATCAGGCCCACCAGGTTGTTGGGCTGTGAGATGTCCATCACCAGGTTCATCGGAGCGCCGTCGCCGAGTTTCTCGCCGACGTCCTTGGCCGCTTCCGCGATGGCGTCGCGGTACGAGCCGAAGAGCGCCGAGGCCGCGAGGACCGCGGTCGCGATGGCGATGCCCTTGGTGATGGCCTTGGTGGTGTTGCCGACGGCGTCCAGGTCGGTGAGCACCTGCGCGCCCGCGCCCTGGACGTCGCCGGACATCTCGGCGATGCCCTGCGCGTTGTCGGAGACGGGACCGAAGGTGTCCATGGCGACGATGACGCCGACGGTGGTGAGCAGTCCCGTACCGGCGAGCGCGACCGCGAAGAGGGCGAGCATGATCGACGTACCGCCGAGCAGGAACGCCCCGTACACGCCGAGCCCGATCAGGAGCGCGGTGTAGACCGCCGATTCCAGGCCGATGGAGATACCGGCGAGGACGACGGTGGCGGGACCGGTGAGCGAGGTCTTGCCGATGTCCTGGACGGGACGCCGGGTCGTCTCGGTGAAGTAGCCGGTGAGCTGCTGGATCAGTGCGGCCATCACGATGCCGATGGCGACGGCGACGAGCGCGAGGACCCGTGGATCGCCGTCGTGGGCCTTGATCGCGGCGTCCGTCACGCCGTCCAGGTCCGCGTACGTGGACGGCAGGTAGACGAAGACGGCCGCGGCCACGAGGACGAGCGAGATGACGGCGGAGATGAAGAAGCCGCGGTTGATGGCGCTCATTCCGCTGCGGTCGGAGCGCCGGGGCGCCACCGCGAAGATGCCGATCATCGCCGTCACGACACCGATGGCCGGGACGATCAGCGGGAAGGCGAGCCCGGAGTCGCCGAACGCCACCTTGCCGAGGATCAGCGCGGCGACGAGCGTCACGGCGTAGGACTCGAAGAGGTCGGCGGCCATACCGGCGCAGTCGCCGACGTTGTCGCCCACGTTGTCGGCGATGGTCGCGGCATTGCGCGGATCGTCCTCCGGAATGCCCTGCTCGACCTTGCCGACCAGGTCGGCGCCGACGTCGGCGGCCTTGGTGAAGATGCCGCCACCGACTCGCATGAACATCGCGATCAGCGCGGCGCCGAGGCCGAAACCTTCGAGCACCTTCGGCGCGTCGGCCGCGTAGACGAGCACCACACAGGAGGCGCCCAGCAGACCGAGCCCCACCGTGAACATGCCGACTACGCCGCCCGTGCGGAAAGCGATCTTCATGGCCTTGTGCGATACGGCGGTGAGATCCTTTTCAGGCTCGCCTTCTGCCGGAGTGGCCTCTCGGGCGGCGGCTGCCACACGAACGTTGCTGCGCACGGCGAGCCACATACCGATATAGCCGGTGGTCGCCGAGAACGCCGCTCCGACCAAGAAGAAGATCGATCGGCCGGCGCGCTGATTCCAGTCGTCCGCGGGCAGCAGCATGAGCAGGAAGAACACCACGACGGCGAATACGCCGAGAGTGCGCAGCTGGCGTCCCAGATAGGCATTCGCGCCCACCTGGATCGCTTTCGCGATCTTCTTCATGCTGTCGGTGCCCTCGCCTGCCGCGAGTACTTGTCGTACGAGCACACCCGCGACGACGAGAGCCGCGAGCGCGACGGCCGCGATGACCATCACGATGAGGCGGTTGTCGTCGGTCAGGACTGCGGCTGCGAAGGTTGAGGGGTGGTCAAACTGATGAGGGGTAGAAAGCCCCGCCATTCGTCCTCCTTGACGCTTGGGCTGAGCTCAAGATGTGGACGGATTGTAGGGAGCGGAACCTGATCAAAACAGAGCACCACAAACGGAATTGACCTGAGATCGCTTCTCAGCAAATGATCGGGGGCGAAGATTGGCCCCGAAAGCGGTAATGCCTCAAACCCGTTGACGTCGAAGATGTGGATCGCCGATCCGACGCCATTAAATGATCAAAATAAATGATCGAAAAATAAAAGGCCCTGTTCACCGTGGTGGTGACAGGGCCTACAGGGTGGTGACAGGGTCTGCGGAGTGGAGGGGGGCGTCAGGGCAGAAGCGTCGCCGGCGTCGTGGGCCACCTCATGCGGATGAGGCCGCCGGACTCGCCGGACGTGACCTCCACGTCGTCCACGAGGCCGCTGATGACCGCGAGGCCCATCTCGTCCTCGCCCTCCGCGTCGTCACCGTCGTCGAGCAGCGTGCCGGACGCCCGGCCACCGGGCGCCGCACGAGGCGCCTCGTCCCCGACCTCGATGGAGAACTGCTTCTCGTCCTCGATCAGCGCCACCCGCACCGGTGCGTTCACCCCGCTGCTCTGATGGAGCCCGACGGCACGCGTGCAGGCCTCACCGACCGCGAGCCTGACCTCGTCGAGGACGGCCTCGTCCACCCCGGCCCTGCGCGCCACCGCGGCCGCCACGAGGCGGGCAGTCCTGACGTGTTCGGGCAGCGCGCTGAAGCGGAGTTCAACGGTGGCCATGCATCCCCCTCGACAGACGCGCGTGCTGTCAGAGGGCCGGGCCCGCAGGCCCGGTCCCCTGCTGTACTGCCGTCCCGGACCCAAGGGCCCGGGACGTCTCACTTCCGGTCGGCCGCAGCCGCTCGGGCCGAATCGGCCGAAGCCACTCAGCCGAGGCCACCACTCAGTCGGTGGCCTGGACCGCTTCCTCGACCGAGGTGTGAATCGGGAACACCTTGGTGAGGCCGGTGATGCGGAAGATCTTCAGAATGCGCTCCTGGTTGCAGACCAGGCGCAGCGAGCCCTCATGGGCACGCACCCGCTTCAGGCCGCCGACCAGCACGCCGAGCCCGGTGGAGTCGAGGAAGTCCACGCCCTCCATGTCGACGACAAGATGGAAACTGCCGTCGTTCACCAGCTCGACCAACTGCTCGCGCAGCTTGGGCGCGGTATATACATCGATTTCGCCACCGACCTCGACGACCGTACGATCGCCGACGGTACGGGTCGACAGGGACAGGTCCACGGATCCTCCAGCACCTTGCTATCGAGCGGTCATCCCTCGGGACACCTCGGCAGAGCCCCCAGGACGGATCGCCAGCCGCGATGGCATTCAATCACTTACAGGCACGCATGCACGACGCCTTCGGACCATTGTCCATCCCGCCAGTGACACACTCGATGCCGATGGCCAAAATTTCTCCTCCCGGAGGACCCGCTGCGGGCGCCCCGGCAAGCACGTCCCCGCGGACCGTCCTGGACCGGCTCACCGCGGGGCCGAGCCGTGCATCGCGCGTCACTCATACGGAGCACCTGCCCCCGCGCGAGGCCCGGTATGCAGTCTGGCCCGACCGCATCCGGCCCGAGGTCATATCCGCCGTCCGGGCCGCGGGCATCGAGCACCCCTGGGCCCACCAGGCACAGGCCGCCGAGCACGCCCTGGACGGCGAGTCCGTGGTCGTCGCCACCGGCACCGCGTCCGGCAAGTCCCTGGCCTACCTCACACCCGTGCTCTCCGCCCTCCTCGACGGCTCCGAAGCGCCCAACGGCCGCGGCACCACCGCCCTGTACCTGGCCCCCACCAAGGCCCTCGCCGCCGACCAGCGCCGGGCCGTCCGCGAACTGGCCGCCCCCCTCGGCAACGCGGTGCGCCCCGCCGTGTACGACGGCGACACGCCCTTCGAAGAACGCGAATGGGTGCGTCAGTACGCCAATTACGTCCTGACCAACCCCGACATGCTGCACCGCGGAATCCTCCCCTCCCACCCCCGCTGGTCCTCCTTCCTGCGCGCCCTTCGCTACGTCGTCATCGACGAGTGCCACACCTACCGCGGCGTCTTCGGCTCCCACGTCGCCCAGGTCCTGCGCCGCCTCCGTCGCCTCTGCGCCCGCTACGGCTCCGAACCCGTCTTCCTCCTCGCCTCCGCCACCTCCGCCGACCCAGCGGCGTCCGCGGAGCGCCTCACCGGGGTGCCGGTGCGAGAGGTCGCCGACGACGCCTCACCCCGCGGCGACCTCGTCTTCGCCCTCTGGGAGCCGCCACTGACGGACCTGCACGGCGAGAAAGGCGCCCCTGTCCGCCGCACCGCCACCGCCGAGACCGCCGACCTCCTGACCGACCTCACCGTCCAGGGCGTCCGCTCCGTCGCCTTCGTACGCTCCCGGCGCGGCGCCGAACTCATCTCCGTCATCGCCCAGGAACGCCTCGCCGAGGTCGACCGCTCCCTCGTCCGCCGCGTCGCCGCCTACCGCGGCGGCTACCTCCCCGAGGAGCGCCGCGCCCTGGAACGCGCCCTGCACTCCGGCGAACTCCTCGGCCTCGCCGCCACCACCGCGCTCGAACTCGGCGTCGACGTCTCCGGATTGGACGCCGTCCTCATCGCCGGCTACCCGGGCACCCGGGCCTCCCTCTGGCAGCAGGCCGGGCGCGCCGGGCGGTCGGGGCAGGGCGCGCTGGCCGTGCTCGTCGCCCGGGACGACCCACTGGACACGTATCTCGTCCACCACCCCGAGGCGTTGTTCCAGCAGCCCGTGGAGTCCACGGTCCTCGATCCCGACAACCCGTACGTCCTCGCGCCCCACCTGTGCGCCGCCGCCTCCGAACTCCCCCTCGTCGAGGACGACTTCGCGCTCTTCGGCCCCACCGCCGAGGAACTGCTCCCACAACTGGAAGCCGCGAAGCTGCTCCGGCGCCGGACCAAGGCCTGGCACTGGACCCGGCGGGAGCGGGCCGCCGACCTCACCGACATCCGCGGCGAGGGCGGCAACCCCGTCCAGATCGTCGAGGAGGGCACGGGGCGGCTCCTCGGCACCGTCGACGCGTCCGCCTCGCACACCACCGTGCACGAGGGGGCCGTCCACCTCCACCAAGGGCGCACGTATCTCGTCCGCCACCTCGACCTGGAGGACTCCGTGGCCCTGGTCGAGGAGGCCGCTCCGCCCTACTCCACGACCGCTCGCGACACGACGGCGATCTCCATCCTGGAGACGGACACCGAGGTCCCCTGGGGCGCCGGGCGGCTCTGCTACGGCTCCGTCGAAGTCACCAACCAAGTCGTCTCCTTCCTGCGTCGCCGCGTCCTCACCGGCGAGGTGCTCGGCGAGACCAAACTCGACCTCCCTCCTCGTACGCTCCGCACGCGGGCGGTCTGGTGGACCGTCACCGAAGACCAACTGGACGCCGCCCGCGTCAATCCCGAGATCCTCGGCGGCGCCCTGCACGCCGCCGAGCACGCGTCCATCGGCATGCTGCCGCTGTTCGCCACGTGTGACCGATGGGACATCGGGGGCGTCTCCGTCCCGCTGCACCCGGACACGCTCCTTCCCACGGTGTTCGTGTACGACGGCCACCCCGGCGGGGCGGGCTTCGCCGAGCGGGCCTTCCACACGGCGCGGGAGTGGCTGACGGCCACGCGGCAGGCGATCGCCTCCTGCGAGTGCGAGGCGGGCTGCCCTTCGTGCATCCAGTCCCCCAAGTGCGGCAACGGCAACGAACCTCTGCACAAGCGGGGCGCGGTGCGGTTGCTTTCGGTTTTGTTGCGGGATGCGGGGGTGGGGGCGGGGGCGAGAGAGGGCTAGGGGTGGGGCTGGGGGGGCGGTGGGGCGGTGGGGGCAGGGCCTTGGGTGGTGGCTGGGTTCGCCTCCTGTTCGTCTGGGGGGGCGGGGCCGCGGGGGTATGTGCGAGGTCGCCTGGGGGTCTGCGCCTCGGGCTCGGTTGTGGGGCGGGGCCGCGGGGGTATGTGCGTACTCGCTATCCCTGCGCCACGCCTCAAGTCCAAAGGCGCCAGAGTGTGCTCGGTGCTCCGTTCGC
>NZ_JBFAHP010000050.1:0-54038 GCF_040654255.1 Streptomyces sp. NPDC050732 | reverse complement strand
GTGGCCGGGGCCCCCTTGTGAGGGGTCCCGGCCACCGCCCGGGGCCATCACCTGCCCTTCGGACTGGCGGGATTCGGCGGCGGTGGGACGGTCAACTGCGGTTCGTACGGCGCCTGTTACTTGACGACGCCGAGCGAGACGTAGTCGTACCGGCCGTTGTAGGCGTCGGACATGTAGGCGTTGGTCAGCCGCGATCCGCGCCAGGTGATGTTCTTCTCGTAGAGGAAGGGCATCCAGTCGGCGTTGTCGAGGATCCGCTTGTCGAGCTGCTTGTAGATCTCACCGGCCTTGGCCGGGTCGGTCTCCGCGATCGCCTTGTCGAAGAGCGCGTCGATCTTCTTGTCCTTGATCTGCGACTCGTTGTAGTTGCCGTTCTCGATCAGGAAGCGGCTGTCGAACAGCGGCTGCGCGTAGCCCTGGCCGGACGGGAAGTCCGGGCCCCAGCCGCTCATCTGCATGCTGTAGCCGCGCTTCTTCACGACGGAGGGCGAGCCGGTGATGCTGGCGGAGTCGGCGCCGTCGAGGGACTCGACACTGACGTCGATGCCGACCTTCTTCAGCTGGGCCTGGAGCGCCTCGGCGGCGTCGACCTCACCCGGGTTGTTGTTGCGGGCGGTGAGCTTGGCCTTGAAGCCGCTCGGCTTGCCGCACTTCTTCAGCTCGTCCTTGGCCTTGGCCGCGTCGGGCTTGCCCTTGCGCGCCAGGACGCCGTACGGGTCGTAGTCGCTGTGACCGGGGATCGCCTCGGGGAACGTGCTGTTGGCGATGTCACCGGCCGCGACCTTGCCGCCGCGGGTCTGCTGCAGGCTCGCGAAGTCCGTGCCGTAGAAGACGGCCTTGCGGCAGTGGACGTTGTTGAAGGGCTCCGCGGTGTGGATCAGCGCGACGTAGCGCACGAAGGACGTGTGCATGTTGTCGACGTTGTCGCGGTGGTCCGAGACGGCGGAGACGCGGCCGGACTGGGTCATGCCCGTGCCGTTGAGGTCGACGTCGTAGTCGCCCGCCATCAGCTTCTTGTCGTTCTCCTCCAGGTTGGCGGAGATCGTCACGTCGATCTTGTCGGGCAGCGCGGCGCGGATCGGGTCCGAGGACTTCTTCCAGGCCGTGTTGCGGACCAGCACGATCTTCTTGCCGGACTTGTACGACTCGAACTTGTACGGGCCCGAGGAGAACGGGCGCGCCGTGTACTTCGCCTTGGTGTCCTTGGACGCCTTCACCGCCGAACCGGTCGGCATGGCGAGGAACTGCTCGAAGTCACCGTTGCGCTTGGGCAGTTTGAAGATGATGGTCTGGTCGTCGGGCGTCTCGATCGCCTTCAGACCGCCCTTGTCCTTGTAGGGACCCTTGTACTTCTTGTCCGGGTCGAGCGCCTGGCGGATGTAGCCCGGGCCACCGGTGATGGTGTCCGTCGCCCAGGAGCGCTCGATGCCGTACTTGACGTCCTTGGAGGTCAGCTTGGAGCCGTCCTCCCAGGTGACCCCGTCACGCAGCTTGTACGTGTAGGTCTTGCCGTCGTCCGAGATCTTCGCGGTGGAGGTGGCGAGGTCCGGGACCAGCTTCGTGCCCGCCTTGCCCGGCTTGGTGTCGTAGGACACCAGCTGCCGGGTGTAGAAGCGCATGAAGTCCCAGGACATGCCGTAGTAGGCGCGCTGGGGGTCGGCCGAGTCGAGGTCCTGCTTGCCGACCATCCTCAGCGTCCCCCCCTTCTTCTTCGACGGGTTGGCGACCTTGTCGAGCGCGGCGTTGTAGCCGGCGCCCTTCGAGTCGCCGTCGCCACCGTCACCGCCGCCGCACGCCGTGGTGGTCACCAGCGCCGCGACGACGAGGGCCGCACCGCTGGTGAGCCGTCGTTTCGAGGAAACTGTGGGCATTTTCTCGTAACCTCCGAGATTCGCGGTCCCTGGCCATGTGCTGCCGGAGAACCATGGTGAAAGCCACCTGACATGCGGCAGGGGCAAGCCGGTTGGGCGCTTCTAGCGCGTCCCCTTCGGGTCGAGCGCGTCCCGCAGCGCGTCGCCGAAGAGGTTGAAGGCCAGCACGGTGATGAAGATCGTGACGCCCGGGAAGACCATGAACATCGGGTCGTGCTCGTACGTTTCGAGCGCGTCCCGCAGCATGCCGCCCCAGGACGCCGTCGGCGGCTTCACACCGGCGCCGAGGAAGCTCAGGGCCGCCTCCGTGAGGATGTTGGTCGGGATCATCAGCGTCGCGTAGACGGTGATGGGGGCGACCAGGTTGGGCAGCAGCTCGCGGAACAGGATGTGGCGCCGTCCGCCGCCGAGGCTGCGGGCCGCCTCCACGTACTCGCGCTCACGGAGCGAGAGCGTCTGGCCGCGCACGATCCGGCCGACGTAGGGCCAGCCGAAGAAGCCGATGACCAGCACGAGGATGCCGACCCGCACCCCGCTGCCGGTGAGCCCGAGCAGGTCGTCCGGCAGGACCGAGACCAGCGAGATGATGAAGAGCAGCTGCGGGAACGAGAGCAGTACGTCCATCACGCGGCTGATCAGGGCGTCGATCCAGCCGCCGAAGTAGCCGGCGATGATGCCGAAGAGCGTGCCGAGGGCGACGGCGACCACGGCGGCCAGGAAGGCCACGAGCAGCGAGATGCGTGCTCCGTAGACGATCCGGCTGAAGATGTCGCGGCCCTTGTTGGGCTCGACGCCGAAGAGGAAGTCGCCGCTGACACCGCCGAGCGCGCCCTTGGGGAGGTTGGTCAGCTCGTCGAGCTCCTCCTGGTGGAAGTCGTTGGGCGGGTGCCCCAGCAGACTCACGATCAAGGGCGCGAAGACGGCGACCAGCACCAGGAACAGCACCGTGATGCCGCCGGCCAGGGCGACCTTGTCCCGCTTCAGGCGGTTCCAGGCGATCTGCTTGAGGGACCGACCCTCGACCTTCTTCACCCCTGCATCAACTGCGGGGGCGACGTCCTCGGTCGGGTCCGCGTCCGCAGGTGTGTCATGCAATGGTGCCGTCATCGTGGCAGGGACCCCTCTCAACCGGTGGTGACCGGCCCGCACTTGCCGCTGTAGCGACGTGATCAGTCCGTCGTACACAGGGGGCGAAGGCCCCTGGAGCGGGAGTCTTCATCCACGTCGCGATCTGTTACCAGACTTGACGGGGAAAGGATGCGCAACCGTGATGCTGATCGAGGTGTTCCGTTATGCGGACGCGGGTGAACGAGGGGCGAACACGGGGCAGTTGGGGCGCAAGGCGCCACGGGAGCCCATAGGGCCCCACCGGCACCAGAACGGACATCGCGTCCGTCGGCGCTGCTCAGTACTGCGCGGGGTAGCCGTAACCGCCGGCCTGGGCGGGGGCCGCCTGTGCCTCGCGGTCGTAGAACGGGCGGGCGTTGGCGCGCAGCCACATCGCGACCGGGTCGTAGTCGTCGGACATCGCGACGGTCGAGACGGGCAGGCCCTCCGGGACGGCGGGGATGGACTGCCGCATCATCGTCCGCACCGCGTCGACCGACGGCGGCGACGTGTCGTATACGTCCAGGCCGATGGCCAGATAGGGCGCCCCCAGCGCGGGCTGCACCCAGGCGCGGCGCAGGGAGCGCACCGCGGGGGTGCGGTGCGCGTTCTGCGTCAACAGGGCGTAGAACTGGGGGATTTCGATGCTGGGCTCGGTGAGCCTGAGCGGTCCCGCGGGCAGCAGGTCGAGGCCGGTGGCGATGCGGCGCAGGTCGAGCCAGGGGATGCCGACGCCGCCGCCGGGCGCGTGCGGGTTGAGCCAGAGGCCGTAGTGGTCGGGGTAGAGGGTGCGGGCGATGTCGGTGCCGCGCACCACTTCATAGCTGCGGTTCCAGCCACTGGCGGAGAGTTCCTGGGCGGAGGTCACACAGGGGGCGTAGCCGAGGCCGTCGACCTCCATGTTCCCGTACTGGGCGTCGGGGGAGCCGGCCTGGCCGTGCCAGAGCAGCATCCACACCCGGTCGGCGGCGAGGGCGCGCAGCAGCGCCTCGTACGCGTCGTAACGCCCCGGCGTCACCTGGCGCAGCAACTGCTCCAACTGCCCGGCCGTGCCCGACGCACTCACCCGTAACCGCTCCTTCGTGACGATCTCGGTGGACCCGAGGAATGGACCCGAGTAATGGACCCAAGGAATGGAACCAGCTTAAGCGGCGATCCGGTGGTAGAACGGCCGCACCTTCGCACGCAGCCAGTCGCCGACCGGGTCCTGCGCCACGTCGAGCAGCACGAGGTTCACCGGCCACGGGGCCGGGACCTGGCCGAGGGCGCGGCCGAGGGCCGCCATGGGGAGCTCGCGGGCGTTGCCGTCCCAGGTGGCCAGTTCGACGCCGACGAAGAGGACCGGGGCGTCCGTCTCGATGTCGGCCAGGCAGCGGCGCGCGGTGAGCACCACGCCGGTCGCCTCGAACTCACGGCCGGCGGCGGCGAGGAAGTCGACCGGGTCGTGCTGCCAGTCCGGTTCGTAGAGGCGGACCCGGCCGCCGGTGGCGGGGCCGTCCAGCGGGGTGCGGCCGACTCGGCTGAGCTCGGCGACGGCGGGCGGCGGCAGCGGGACGCCGACGGTGCCGTCCGGGTTCAGCGCGATGCCCAGCTGCGGGGGGAGGCCGCGGGCGAACTCCACGGCGGGCGCCACGGTGCGGCCCATCCGGTCGGCGGCGTCGCCGAGGGCCTGCCGGAACTGCTGTTCGGAGCTGAAGACGGGGACGTACGCCTGGCCGTCGATCTCCAGGGTCGGCAGGTCCAGGGTGCCGCTGTCGGGGCCGCCGCCGTTCGGCAGCGGGATCCAGATCTGGCTGCGGCCGAGCACCTCGACGATCCGGCCGCCCGCCGACGCGTCGGCACCGAGGGAGGCGGCGAGGACCTCCTCCAGTTCGTTGCCCGGCCATCCGCCGTACGGATGGGCATGTGCCTGCGCCGGAAAGTCCATCTGTCCGTCCAACCCCTGCTCGCGACCGCTCTGCCTGCGGCTCGAACCCTAGCGCCGCTGGACTCAGCGGTCGAAGGCGATCGCCCGGAGCGCCTGTGCCGCGTCGCGGTCGAGCAGTACCGCGGAGTGGCAGCCGCGCGGCAGGTCGCCGCGCTCGGTGGCGCCGACGAGGCGGCCGACGGTCCTGCGGTGCCGCGTGAACGCGTACCGCGAGACGCCTCTGCCGCGCTCGCGCTGGCCCTGGAGCGCCGTGTCCACGGGGACGTCGAGCAGCAGCAGGTGCAGGGCGGCGCCGCGGCGGGCGGCCTCGCGGGCGAGCCAGCGGCGCACCCACGCCTGGGTACCGCAGTCGTGCACGACGACGCCGGCGCCGGTGCGCAGGGTGCGGCGCAGGCCCGCGTAGTGCGCGAGGCGGACCAGGGGGCGGTAGACCGCGTAGGGCAGCAGGCGCGGCATGCGGCGGGCCCAGCGGTCGCGGGTGTCCTGGGAGTCGATGCGCGGGCCCGTGACGGCCTGCCGCATCAGCGTCGACTTTCCGCCACCGGGCAGGCCGGAGACGACGACGAGGTCGCCCTCGCCGAAGGTGAGGCGGCGGGGGCTGTGGCCGGCCCGGTGCCGCAGGTCCCGGACGACGGCCACGGGGAGCGGGCCGCAGCTCTCCGCGGCCGGGGTGGTGGCCTGCTTGGGCAGCGCCACCCCCGTGGTAGTGGCAAAGACACTGGTCCTGCTGCGCACCGTGATCGGCCTCCCCGTAGCGGTCACGTACTGCTTTCCCCAGCAAGTGTAAAGAGAAGGTAATGCGGCACAAGAGCATTCCGGGCAGTGCGCTCCGTATCCGGGCACCACTCCCCGTGGACAGGGTCGCGTGCAATGATGTGCCCGCCAACTCCATACCGGCCGTTTGAATCCGCGCGGGAGAGTCCCCGGAGCCAGCACGCACGCGTGCCCGGGGCGCCGAAGGAGCAAGTCCCTCCCTTGAATCTCTCAGGCCCCGTACCGCGCGGGCGAGGCACATCTGAAAAGCGGGCCGCCCCGGTGGTCCCACCCAAGGTGCAAGCCGGGCGTCTCACATATCGGGACACGCTCGGCGAACCTCTCAGGTTCCGATGACAGATGGGGAGGATCGACCTCGCCCGTCATGCCCTGGGAGTTCCTTCATGAGCACTGCCCCCCGTCTGACAGCCCTCGATGCCGTGCATCGTGCGCTCGGCGCGACCATGACCGACTTCGCGGGCTGGGACATGCCGCTGCGGTACGCCAGCGAGCGCGACGAGCACAACGCCGTGCGCACCAAGGCCGGTCTCTTCGACCTCTCCCACATGGGTGAGATCACGGTCACAGGACCGGAGGCCGTGGACTTCCTGAACTTCTCGCTGGTCGGCAACATCGGCTCCGTCGGTGTCGGCCGTGCCCGCTACACGATGATCGTCGCCGAGGACGGCGGGATCCTGGACGACCTGATCGTCTACCGCCTCGGCGAGGCGGAGACCCCCGAGTACATGATCGTCGCCAACGCCTCCAACGCGCAGACCGTGCTGGACGAGCTGAGCGACCGCGTGGCGGAGTTCGACGCCGAGGTGCGTGACGACCGCGAGGCGTACGCGCTCCTCGCCGTCCAGGGCCCCGAGTCCCCCGGCATCCTGAAGTCAGTCACGGATGCCGACCTGGACAACCTGAAGTACTACGCGGGCCTGCCCGGCACCGTCGCGGGCGTCCCCGCGCTGATCGCCCGCACCGGCTACACCGGCGAGGACGGCTTCGAGCTCTTCGTCGCCCCCGGTGACGCCGAGCAGCTGTGGAACGCGCTGATGGAGGCGGGCACGCCGGTCGGCATGGTCCCGGCCGGCCTCTCCTGCCGCGACACGCTGCGCCTGGAGGCGGGCATGCCGCTGTACGGGCACGAGCTGACCGCCGAGCTGACGCCCTTCGACGCCGGGCTCGGTCGCGTCGTCAAGTTCGAGAAGACGTCACAGGCGGACTCCTTCGTGGGCCGCGCGGCCCTGGCCGCCGCCGCCGAGCGCGCCGAGACCGCCCCGCCGCGCAAGCTGGTCGGCCTGGTCGCCGAGGGCCGCCGGGTCCCGCGCGCGGGCTTCTCCGTGGTCGCCGACGGCAAGGTCATCGGCGAGGTCACCTCGGGCGCCCCGTCCCCGACGCTGGGCAAGCCGATCGCGATGGCGTACGTCGACGCCGAGCACGCCGCTCCGGGCACGCCGGGTGTCGGTGTGGACATCCGCGGTACGCACGAGCCCTACGAGGTCGTGGCCCTGCCGTTCTACAAGCGCCAGAAGTGACCCCCCGCACATCGTCCCCGTTCCGCAGCACCCACCCGCGTACAGGAGAATTCGACTCATGAGCAACCCCCAGCAGCTGCGTTACAGCAAGGAGCACGAGTGGCTGTCGGCCACCGAGGACGGCGTGGCGACGGTCGGCATCACCGAGCACGCGGCCAACGCGCTCGGTGACGTCGTCTTCGCCCAGCTGCCCGAGGTCGGCGACACGCTGATCGCGGGCGAGTCCTGCGGCGAGCTGGAGTCGACCAAGTCGGTCAGCGACCTCTACTCCCCGGTGAACGGCGAGGTCGTCGCCGCCAACCAGGAGGTCGTCGACGACCCCTCGCTGGTCAACTCCGCCCCGTTCGAGGGCGGTTGGCTGTTCAAGGTGCGCATCACGGACGAGCCGGACGACCTGATGTCCGCCGATGAGTACACCGCCTTCACCGCCGGCTGACCCATACCGATAGGGATCGTGTGATGTCGCTTCTGAACACCCCTCTCCACGAGCTGGACCCGGACGTCGCCGCCGCCGTCGACGCCGAGCTCCACCGCCAGCAGTCCACCCTGGAAATGATCGCCTCGGAGAACTTCGCTCCGGTCGCCGTCATGGAGGCCCAGGGCACCGTCCTCACCAACAAGTACGCCGAGGGCTACCCCGGCCGCCGCTACTACGGCGGCTGTGAGCACGTCGACGTCGCCGAGCAGATCGCGATCGACCGGCTCAAGGAGCTGTTCGGCGCCGAGTACGCGAACGTCCAGCCGCACTCCGGCGCCTCCGCGAACCAGGCCGCCCTCTTCGCAATCGCCCAGCCCGGCGACACGATCCTCGGCCTCGACCTGGCGCACGGCGGCCACCTCACCCACGGCATGCGCCTGAACTTCTCCGGCAAGCAGTTCAACGTGGTCCCCTACCACGTCGACGAGGCCGGTCTGATCGACATGGCCGAGGTCGAGCGCCTGGCCAAGGAGAACAACCCGAAGGTGATCATCGCGGGCTGGTCGGCCTACCCGCGCCACCTGGACTTCGCCGAGTTCCGCCGGATCGCCGACGAGGTCGGCGCGAAGCTGTGGGTCGACATGGCGCACTTCGCCGGGCTCGTCGCCGCCGGTCTGCACCCGAACCCGGTGCCGTTCGCCGACGTGGTGACCTCCACCACGCACAAGACCCTCGGCGGCCCGCGCGGCGGCATCATCCTGGCCCGCAGCAAGGACTTCGCGAAGAAGCTGAACTCCGCGGTCTTCCCCGGCTTCCAGGGCGGCCCGCTGGAGCACGTGATCGCGGCCAAGGCCGTCTCCTTCAAGGTCGCCGCCTCGGAGGAGTTCAAGGAGCGCCAGCAGCGCACCCTGGACGGCGCCCGCATCCTCGCCGAGCGCCTGGTCCAGGACGACGCGAAGGCCGTCGGCGTCGACGTCCTGTCCGGCGGCACGGACGTGCACCTGGTCCTCGTCGACCTGCGCAACAGCGAGCTCGACGGCCAGCAGGCCGAGGACCGCCTCCACGAGGTCGGCATCACGGTCAACCGCAACGCGGTCCCGAACGACCCGCGGCCCCCGATGGTCACCTCGGGCCTGCGGATCGGCACCCCGGCGCTCGCCACGCGCGGCTTCCAGGAGGCGGACTTCCGCGAGGTCGCCGACATCATCGCCGAGGCCCTCAAGCCAGGCTTCGACGCGGACGCCCTCAAGGCCCGGGTGACCGCTCTGGCCGACAAGCACCCGCTGTACCCCAACCTGTAGCATTTTCGTACGCTTTCCTTCGTACGAAACGACGGGGCACCGCGCACACTGGAAGTGAACACAGTGAGTGCGGTGCCCCGGCTCGTGTCCGGCTCACGCCCCGCTCTCTGCACCACCCCGGCAGACAACGGCGTCTACCAACCACCCTTTGGAGTTCTCGTGGCCATCTCGGTCTTCGACCTGTTCTCGATCGGCATCGGCCCGTCCAGCTCCCACACGGTCGGTCCGATGCGCGCGGCCCGCATGTTCGCGAGCCGCCTCAAGAACGAGGGCCTCATGGCCCACACCGCCGCGATACGGGCGGAGCTGTACGGCTCGCTCGGCGCCACCGGCCACGGCCACGGCACCCCCAAGGCCGTCCTGCTCGGCCTGGAGGGCGAGTCGCCCCGCACGGTGAACGTGGAGACGGCCGACGACCGCGTGGAGGAGATCAAGAGCGGCGGCCGCCTCAACCTGCTCGGCATGCACGAGATCGGCTTCGACTTCGACGAGGACCTGATCCTGCACCGCCGCAAGGCGCTGCCGTACCACGCCAACGGCATGACGGTCTTCGCGTACGACCACGAGGGCGCCCTCCTCCTGGAGAAGACGTACTACTCCGTGGGTGGCGGCTTCGTCGTGGACGAGACCGTCCTCAATCAAGAGGGCGCGGCCGGTGAGAACCCGATCGTGCCGGACGACACCGTCCTGAAGTACCCCTTCCGCACCGGTGACGAGCTGCTCCGGCTCGCCGAGGAGACCGGCCTGTCCATCTCCGCGATGATGCTGGAGAACGAGAAGGCCTGGCGCACGGAGGAGGAGATCCGCGAGGGGCTCCTCGACATCTGGCGGGTCATGCAGGCGTGCGTCTCCCGCGGCATGTCGCGCGAGGGCATCCTGCCGGGCGGCCTGAAGGTGCGCCGCCGGGCCGCGAACTCGGCCAGGCAGCTGCGCGCCGAGGGCGACCCGCAGGCCCGCGCCATGGAGTGGATCACCCTCTACGCGATGGCCGTGAACGAGGAGAACGCGGCCGGCGGCCGGGTCGTGACCGCCCCGACGAACGGCGCGGCGGGCATCATCCCGGCGGTCCTGCACTACTACATGAACTTCATCCCCGGGGCCGACGAGGACGGCGTGGTCCGCTTCCTGCTCGCCGCGGGCGCCATCGGCATGCTGTTCAAGGAGAACGCCTCGATCTCCGGCGCCGAGGTCGGCTGCCAGGGCGAGGTCGGCTCGGCCTGCTCGATGGCGGCGGGCGCGCTCGCCGAGGTCCTGGGCGGCTCCCCGGAGAAGGTCGAGAACGCGGCCGAGATCGGCATGGAGCACAACCTCGGCCTGACCTGCGACCCGGTCGGCGGCCTCGTCCAGATCCCGTGCATCGAGCGCAACGGCATGGCGGCGGTCAAGGCCGTCACCGCGGCCAAGATGGCGATGCGGGGCGACGGCTCCCACAAGGTCTCCCTCGACAAGGTCATCAAGACCATGAAGGAGACGGGCGCCGACATGAGCGTCAAGTACAAGGAGACGGCCCGCGGCGGCCTTGCGGTCAACATCATCGAGTGCTGACGCGCTGCGCGGTCGAGCCGCGCACGACCAGCTCGGTGTGCTTCGGCGTCCCCACCGACCCGGCACTCGGCACCCGCAGGGCCCGCGCCGCCGCCCTGCTCACCCTGGCGCTGCCCGGCTCGCTCTACCTGTACCAGGGCGACGAGTTGGGGCTGCCGGAGGCGGACATCCCCCGCGACCGCATCCAGGACCCGATCCACGCCCGCTCCGGCGGCCTCGCCCCGGGCAGGGACGGCTGCCGGGTGCCGCTCCCCTGGGACGACGGTCTGGTTGCGGGCGTGAGGTCCGGGGGGGGGCGGGTGACCGGGTGGATCAGGGGGCGTCGCCGGATGCGCCGTGATCGGTAACGTTGTCGTGGGGATCGCTTCGGTCCGTCCAGAGTCCTGCGGCGCCCGCGCCGCCGAGTTCGGAGTTCGGCAGTGCTTTTCGACATCACCCGCGGCGAGATCACCCGTTCTTCCGGCGCGGACCGGCTCGCGACCCTGCGGGCCGTCGGCGCTCCCACCGGGACGCTCCACCTGCGGGAGCCCGACCCGGACTCCGGCCTGCTGCCCGTCGTCCAGGACGTCGTCGACGTCGCGGACTTCGAGGACGCACCGGAGGGCGCGGGCGGGTGGCCCGTCATCGGCTGGCTCCTCAACGCCCACCTCGCCCTCGCCCCCGGGTCCGGCAAGGTCTACGCCTTCGACGCCGACGAGGAGACAGCGCGAGAACTCCATACGGACGTCTCCTCCCTCCTCCAGGTCACCCTCCAGTTCCAGCGCCTGCTGGAGGAGTTCACCTTCGGCGACGGCGACGGCGACGGCAGTGACGGTGACGGTGGCGAGGAGGCCGGCTTCGAGCGGCTGGAACGCGAGGTCGAGCGCATCCGTGAGGAGACGAGCCGCGTCGACCCGCTCCCCTTCCAGGACGACGACACCGTCTGGTCGGTGATCGCCGACGAGATCGCCGAGGGCCGGCGCTTCGCGGGCGACAGCCCGGGGGCCCGCTCGCTCTACGGGTGACCGTCGGCCGGTGCCGCCGAGATACCGCGAGATGCCGTGAGGTGTCTCAGCAGGTCGTGCCGCGGCGGACCGGTTCGAGGGCGATGAGGTAGGCGTCGACGGCGTCCGTGACGCAGGAGTTGCCGCGGCCGTACGCGGTGTGGCCCACGCCCTCGTACGTCAGGAGCATGCCGCCGGGGAACTGCCCGGCGAGGCTCTCGGCCTCCTCGTACGGGGTGGCGGGGTCGCCCGTCGTGCCGATCACCAGGACCGGCGGCACTCCGTCGGCCTCGACGCGGTGGGGGCGCTGGGTGCCCGCGGGCCAGTCCTTGCAGGTGAGTTCGTCGACGACGCTGGACGTGCCGTAGACGCCCGCGGCCTTCCCGGCGGCGTCGAGGGCGCTCCAGTAGGGGCCCGGGGTGCGCGGGTGCGGCACGTCCAGGCAGCTGACGGCGAGGATGGCCTCGTCGTCGTTCTCCGGGCTCCGCGCGCGGCGGCTGCCGGTGGCCGGCTCCTCGGCTTCGGCCAGTTCGGCGAGCTCGGTCGCGTCCCCCTCCCCCGCCTCGCTCAGCGCCTCCGACAGGCCCTCCCAGTCGTCCTCCGGGGTGTACATCGCGGCCGTGACCACGTCGAGCAGCGTCCTGGCGTCCACGTCGTACGCGTCCTCGCCGGTGACCGGCAACGGCTCGCGCGCCGCCCGCTCGTACAACCCGTCGATCAGCTCCGCCGTCTCCTCCGGTGTCGAGCCGGGGCAGCTGTCGCCCACGATGTCGGCGCAGTGCTCGGCGTAGTCGTCGACGGCCCGGCGGAACCCTTTCCCCTGGCTCAGCGCGCGCTGCCGCCAGTCCAGCGCCGGGTCGACGGCCCCGTCCAGCGCGAGGGCGCGCACGCGCTCCGGGAACTGTTCGGCGTACGACGTGCCGAGGCTGGTGCCGTACGACCAGCCGAAGTAGGTCAGCTTCCGGTCGCCCAGGGCGGCCCGCAGGACGTCCAGGTCGCGGGCCGCGTCCGCGGTGCCGACGTGGGGCAGGATGCCGCGGCTGCCCTTCGCGCACGCGGCGGCCTGCTCGTCGGCGCCCGCGAGGACCCGGGCCCGCTCGGCGCCGCCGCGCGGAGCGACCGGTTCGGGGAGGTCGTCCTCCGCTTCGTCCGTCGCCGCGCACTTCACCGCGGGGTCGCTGCCCCCGACGCCCCTCGGGTCGAAGGAGACGATGTCGAAACGGGCCCGCACCGCGGCGCTGAAGGAGTCGCTGCCGTCCGCCTCCATGTCGCTCACGCCCGAGGCGCCAGGACCGCCGGGGTTGTAGACGAGCGAGCCGACGCGCCGTTCCGGGTCGGCGGCCGCCGCCTTGGCCACCGGCAGGACGAACGTCCTGCCGTTCTCCGGACGCGCGTAGTCCATGGGGACGGTGAGCCGCGCGCAGCGGAGCTCACCGCACGCCTTCCACTTCAGCTCCTGCGCGTAGAACCGCGCGAGCTCCGACCGGCCGCCCCCGGCCTTGTCGCCGCCCGCCTCACCCACCGCCGTACACCCGGCGAGCGAGAACGCGGCGAGGGCCGCGAGGGCGAGGCGGACGGGCTGGCGTCGGTGCTGGTCGGCGCGGTGCAACGGGATACTCCCCAGATCGGCTCCCACCAGCTTGCCCGCTCGGCGCGGCGGCTCACGCGCGGGGTGCGCGCGAGGTACGCGCGGCGGATTGCGTAGCGGATTGCGTAGTTCTACGGATGCCGGGGGCCGGGGTGTTTTGACAGGCTCGGTCACGTTGTACACGCATCCATGAAGCACCGGCCGTACGCGCATCCATGAAGCACCGGCCCCGAGCCGCCACGCCGCTTCCGCCCTCCCGCCGACCGCACCTCGACCGCACCCCGACCTAGGAACACACATGGGCCCGCTGGACGCGACCAGGAACCGCTCCGTCTCCCCGGGAGCCCCGGCACCCGCCCGCCCCCGCCGCGAGATCCTGGCCGACATCCGCCGGCTCGACGCCGAGCCGTACGGCAGGGCGCGCGACGCCCGCGCCGAGGCGCTCGCCGACGAGGCGGAAGCCACCGGCGACCGGCCGCTGCTCGTGGCGGCGCTGTCCCTCCTCGTCCACTCGTACAGTTTCGGCGGCGAGTGCGCCAGGACGTCGGGGCCGTTCACGCGGCTGCTGCGCATGTACGACGAGGACCCGGCGGACTTCGGCGAGGACGACGTCCGCCGGCTGCACTGGATGTTCAAGTGGGTGGTGACCGACGCGCGGCGGCGGCCCGACGTGCCGCTCGCCGAGGTCGAGGAGTGGCTCGACCGGATGCGGCACCGCTACCGCGCCGCCGGCTACTCCGAACGGGCCGTGCACGGCGCCGAGTTCCGGCTCGCGCGGCAGCTGGGTGACACGGGGCGCGCCACCCGCGCGTACGCCGCGTGGACCGCGGCCGCCCGCGACGCCATGGCCGACTGCCTCGCCTGCGAGTACGCGACGGAGGGCCTCCGGCAGCTGGACCGCGGCGACGACCGCGCCGCTCTGGAGGGCTGGGAGCCCGTCCTGGGCGGCACGCACAGCTGCCACCGCGAGCCGCACGAGACCCTCGCCCGTTCGCTGCTCCCCCTGGTGCGCGTCGGCCGCACGGACCAGGCACGCGCCCACCATCTGCGCGGCTACCGGATGGTGCGCTCCGACGAGGCGTGCGGCCCCGTCGTCGCCCTGCACATGGAGTTCTGCGCTCTCACCGGCAACGAACCGCACGGCCTGCGCATCCTCGCCGAGCAGAGCCGGCGCTGGGCGGAGACGGGCGACCCGTCGGCCCACGTGGAGTGGCTGGTGGGCGCGGCTCTGCTGCTGCGCCGCCTGGTGGAGCTCGGCCGGGGCGACAGCCCGGTGCCGGGGCCGCTCGGCGGCGCGTGGACCGCGGCGTCCCTCCTCGACCACGCCCGGGACACGGCCCTCGACCTCGCGGGCCGCTTCGACCGGCGCAACGGCACCACGGCGGTCTCCGAGCGCGCCCGGGCCCGCATGGCGGCCCGCCCCCTGCTCGACACCCCGCTGCCGCTGGGACTGCGGCCGAAGGACCCCCCGAGCGGGCTCCTGAGCGGGCTCCCGCCCGCGGCTTCTGAGAGCGCTCCAGCCGGATCTCCGCAAGGATCTCCGCACGCCGAGCGGCTGCCCCCGCTCGACCGGGCCCGCCTCTGCCTCGCCCTCGCACGGAACCTGCCGCACCCCGACGACGGAACCGGGTTCGGCGCCCGGGCGGAACGGCTCCTGATCGACGCCGCGCACTTCGCCGACCTGGCCGGGGACAGCGCGCGCACCGGTGTGCGGGCCCGGCTGCGCCTCGGCGGGCTGTACTGCGAGGCGGGCCGCCACGAGGAGGCGGTGGCCGTCCTGGAAACGGTGCTGCCCGACCTCGGCGACGGCCACGGCCCGCACGACCGCGTCCAGGCCCACACCTGGCTCGCCCGCAGCTACCTCGGCACCGACGAACACCGCCCGGCAGCGGAGCAGTTCACGCTCGCCGCCGACTCCGCGCGGGACGGCTCCGACGGGTACCACGAGGCATCCCTGGCCCAGCAGGCCGCACAGGCGCTCGGCAGGGCCGGTCTGCGCGCGGAGGCCGGGCGGGCCTACCTGCGGGCCGAGGAGCTGTGGCGCTCACTCGGCGAGCACGGCGCCCTGGTGCGCGCGATGCGGGCCCGCGCCTGGGAGACGCTGGCCGCACAGGGCCCCACCGCGGCCGAGGCCGTCATGACCGAGGCCCTGGACACCAACCGGCACTGCGCGGACCGTGCGGACCAGGACCCGGAGCGCACCGAACTGCTCGTCGAACTCGGCCGCACCCACGCGCAGTTGAGCCGCCTGGCGCTGGAGCACGCCGACGGTCCGCCGGCCGACGGCCGGGGAAGCGCCGAGCAGCACGCCGCCAACGTACGCGCCTTCGAGAAGGCCCTCGGCCACGCGGAGCTGGCGATCGAGGCGCTGCGCGCCTGCGGCGGCCCCGGCGTGGCCGACCTGCACCCCACCGAACTCCTCGCCGCCCGCCTTGAGTTCGTGCTCGGCAGGCACGGGGCGGCGGCGGACCGCGCCCGGCGCGTGGGCGCCGCCGTGCGCGGACGTCCCGACCCGGACGGCACGCTGGCGTCCCTCGCCGAGGAGTGCGACCTGCTGGCCGGGGCGGACGGCAGGCAGGGCCCCTATCCGCGCGAGAACTGAGCGCGGCCGCCGGAGCCGCGCGCCACCAGTGAGGCCAGGGCCGCACGGGAGGCCACACCCGTCTTGCGGTAGATGCGGCCGACGTGGCTCTCGACCGTGCGCGTGCTGAGGCAGAGCCTCGCGGCGACGGCTTGGTTGGTGAGGCCCTCGGCGACCAGTGCGGAGATCTCCCGCTCGCGCGGCGTCAGGGCCGCGAACGGTTCGGACGGCACGGGGTGCGGGGCGGAGTGGGGCGCGGGATGCGGTGCGGGGGCCGCCGGCGGTCGGGGCGTCTTAGGTGCCTGCGCGGTCTTCAGCGACCGGGGCGCGTCCGGCACGCCGGAGGGCCGCACGCAGACGGGCCGGCCCGTGGGGCCCGCCCCGTCGAGGAGCAGGAGCGCGCCGCCCTCCTCCGCGACGCGCCGCCCGCGGCGGGCCATCGCGGCGGCCCTGGCGCCTTCGCCCGCCGCCGCCACGAAGGGCGCGCCGAGCAGCAGGCTCCGCGCCTCGGCCAGGGCCGCTCCGGCCCGCGCGCTCTCCCGCGCCGCCTCCGTGAACGCCCGTGCCGCCGCGGCCTGTTCGCCGCGCCGGGCCGCGACAAGGCCGGCGCTCCGCAGCGCGGCGCCCCGCTGGACGGGCAGCCCGAGGCGGTCGGCCTCCTGGAGCGCGCGTTCCGCCCAGCGCTCCGCGTCGGTGACGTCCCCCGTGTCCAGCGCCGAAGTGACGAGCAGCTCAAGGAAGGCGGGGCGGATGGAGGGCTGTACGCGGGGCAGGTCGCGGCCGCCGCCCGCGTCCAGCAGGACGTCCCGTACGCGGTACGGGTCGCCCGCGCCGAGCGCGGCGTACGCGAGCAGGCACCGGGACAGCGTCGCCGGCCAGCCGTCCACCGTTCCCACCGTGGCGGCCGCCTCCTCCGCCGCGGCGAGGGCCTCCGGGTCGCCCGCCGGGCGCGTCTGCAGGAGGATCATGGCGCGCAGGGCGCGGCCGAAGCCGAGGAGTTCGGCGCCGCCGAGGGTCCGCGCGACCGCCACGGACTCGTCGGCCCACGCCAGCGCCTCGGTCACCCGGCCCGCCGTGCAGCGGACGTACGCGCCGCAGAGCAGCAGCTGCGACAGCGCGAAGGGGAGTCCGGTGCGCCGGGCGATGTCGACGCCGCGTTCCGCGTGGCGCAGCGCGGCGGCGCAGTCGTCGAGGAACACCTCGCTCCAGGCGAGGCGCACCAACGACTCGCACCGCCCGGCGAGGTCGGCGTCGGTGGTCACGTCGGTGAGCGCGGCGGCCTCGGTGGCGTGGCGGCGGGCCGTCGGGGTGTTCCCCTCGTACGCCTCTCCGAGCGCGGCCACCGTCAGGGCCTCCGCGGTGGCGAGTTCGTCGCCGCGGGACCGGGCGTCGGCGAGGGTCCTCGTGAGCTCGTCGCGCACTTCGGGGTAGCGGGCGGCGAAGAGGGCGCTGTTGCCCCATTCGACGACGAGGCCGGTGCGCTGGGCCGGCGGGGGGCCGGGGCGCCGGTCGAGTTCGCGCCGGAGGAGCGCGCCCGCCGCCGCGTACCGCCCCAGGTGGCGCTCCATGAAGGCGCACTGCACGACGGCGGCCGTACGCAGCGGGTCACCGCCCGAGGGTTCCGGGCCGCACATGCCGACGAGGCGGTGCAGCAGGTCCCTGCTCTCCCGCACCGCGCCGGTCATGCCGAGCGCGGTCGCGCGCCGGAGCGTCAACTCGCGTCGGGCGTCGAGGTGTTCGGCGTCGTCGGGCAGAACGCGCAGGACGGCTCCGAGGAGCCGGGCGCAGACCGCGGGTGCGGTGGCGGCCACCTTGCCCGCGGCCTCCGTCAGGACCGCGGCCGCCCGGGGGTCCCAGCCGGTCAGGGACTGTTCGATGTGGTGGGCGCGGTCGGCGAGGGGCGCGCAGGACCGGGTGAGCTCGGCGGCGGCCGCGCGGTGCAGCTCGTGGCGCCGCCAGGGGTCGACGGCCTCGTGCATCCGGGCTCGCAGGAGCGGGTGGCGGAACATGAGGCGGCAGCCGTCGGGGTGCGGTCGGAGCAGGTCGCGTCGTAACAACGTGCTGAGCGCGGCGACGAGTTCGGGGCGCGCGGCGCCGGTGACGGCGCCGATGAGGTCCGTGGTCGCGTGGTCGCCGAGCACCGCGACGGCGTCGGCGGCGGCCCGTTCCAGCGGGGTCAGCGCGGCCAGTTCGTCGAGCGGCAGCGGGGCGGGGCGCCCCCGGAGGAGGGCGAGGAAGTACAGGGGGTTGCCTTCGCTCGCCGCGTACAGCTCCTGGGCCCGCTCGCGCGGCAGGCCCGCGGCAGCGGTGAGCCCCTCGGTCAGCTCCTCGCTGCCGAGCGGGCCGAGCGCGGTCCGCAGCACGGCGCCGGTGTCGAGCCCCCGGGTGAGCGCGGCGCCGAGCGCGGCGGGCGACTGCCGCTCGCGCCGCGCTAGGGCGAGCAGGAAGGGTGCGCGGACGGGGTGCCGTACGAGGTGGTCGAGGAGTTCGACGGACGCCTCGTCCGCCCAGTGCATCTCGTCGAGGACGACGACGAGCCCGGGCCCGGTCAGTCCGCCGAGGGCCTCGGCGGTGGCCCGGCAGAGGCCGAAGAGGTCCCCGCCCGCCGCGTCGAGGGGCCCGTCGCCCCGCACGGCCGCGGGCAGCCCCGCCAGCGAGGGGAACGCCTGCCGGGCCCGCGGGTCCAGCTCGGCGAAGGCATCGGTGAAGGGCCGCAGCGGGCGTGTCCGTGCCCGCTCCGACGCCCGCCCCCGCAGCACGGTCACGCCCCGGGTGCGGGCCCGCGCCGCGAACTCGGTCAGCAGCCTGCTCTTGCCGATGCCCGGCTCCCCCACCACATCGACGACTGCGGCTCCCGCGCCCGGCCCCGTGCTGCCCATGCTCTCCAGAAGCGCTTCGAGGCGGCCCAGGTCAGGGGCCCTGCCCACGAACTTCTCCACCACGTCCCCCTCACGGGGACACGCGGCCCCCTCGGTGACGTTCTACCTCACCCGTCCCGCGCGGGACGCGGGCACGGATCTCGGTTCGTGAACAAGAATCGAGCGAAGATCTCATTTCGGGAACGAAGGCGCCCGGCCGTTACTCTGACCCCCGTCAGTAGTGCACCAAGAAGGGGTGGATCCGGTGGCGGACATCGAGGAAGCGCGCAAGACGTTCGACCAGTTCGACGCGGACGGCGACGGCTTCATAACGGCGGCCGAGTGGAAGAGCGCCATGGCCAGGATGGGCGACTTCTACGTGACCGAGACGGTGGCCGAGGCCGTGATCGGCACGAAGGACACCAACGCGGACAAGCGTCTGTCGTTCGACGAGTTCTGGGCGAGCCTGAACAAGCAGGCCTAGTACGGGCGGGAGAGGGGCCCGGCGCGTCAGGTGCGCCGGGCCCCTCCCGCATCCTCAGCGCCGCGTGCGCACGCTCCACCGGCCGTCCGTGCGCTCCAGCCGCACGGGGTGGTCGAAGCACTTGCCGACCTGGTCGCTCGTGAGCACGTCGTCGACGGCGCCGGAGGCGAGCACGCGTCCGTCGCGCAGGAGCAGCGCGTGCGTCGTCCCGACGGGCAGCTCCTCCAGGTGGTGCGTGACCAGCACGGTGGCGAGGTCCGGATGAGCCTCCCGCAGCGTGTCCAGGCTGTCGAGGAGACGTTCGCGCCCGGCGAGGTCGAGTCCGGTGGCCGGCTCGTCGAGCAGGACGAGGCGGGGCCTCGGCATCAGGGAGCGCGCGATCAGCGTGCGGCCGCGCTCGCCCTGGGACAGCGTGGGCCAGCGCGCGTCGGCACGGTGCGCGAGGCCCAGCAGGTCGATCAGGCGGCCGGCCTGCTCCTCCTGCTCCGGCGTGGGGCGCCACCGGGGCACCCGCTCGATACTGTTGGTGAGCCCGGTCAGGACGACGTCGCGCACCGGCAGCGGTGAGCGCAGCGGATGGCGCGGGTTCACATGCCCGACGTACGCCCGCAGCTCGCGCAGGTCGACGCTGCCGAGGCGGCGGCCGAGCACCTCGACCGTGCCGTGCGTGGGGTGGGTGACGGCGCCGCAGAGGCTGAGCAGGGTCGACTTGCCCGCGCCGTTCGCGCCGAGCAGCGCCCAGTGCTCGCCGGGGCGGACGGTGAGGCCGACCCCGTCGAGGATGGGCCGGCCCTCGCGGACCACGGTGACGTCGTGCGCGCGCAGGACGGGAGGGGCGGGGGCCTGCGGGGTCACCGCGCCGCGCCCGCCCGGTTCACGGCGGCGAGCACGGCCTGCACGGAAGCGGTCAGGACCGACGTGTCCAGGCCCGCGCCCCAGCACTCCACGTCCCCGACCCGGCACCGCACATACGCGACGGCCTCACTGCCACCGCCCTCCGTGACGGCGTGCTCGGCGTAGTCGAGGATGCCGACCGTGATGCCCGCGGCGGCCAGCGCGTCGACGAAGGCGGACAGCGGACCGTTCCCCGTGCCCTCGAAGTCACCGGTCCGCTCCCCCACTTGGAGCGTGCAGACGAAGCGGTGCGCGCCGTCCGGCGCCCGGTCGGTGGTCCACGCGCTCAGCGCCACCTCACCGTCGAGCCCCGGCGCGACATACGTCGCGCGGAACAGCTCGTACAGCTCCTTCGCCGTCGCCTCCTGCCCGCTGTCGTCGGTGGCCTCCTGCACGACCCGCGAGAAGTCGGGCCGCATCGCCCGCGGCAGGTCGAGGCCGTGCCGGGTCTGCAGCAGGTACGCCATGCCGCCCTTCCCCGACTGGGAGTTGACGCGGATGACGGCCTCGTAGGTGCGGCCGATGTCGGCGGGGTCGATGGGCAGATACGGCACGTCCCACGGCGCCTCACGCTCCGGCACACCCGACTCGGCGGCGCGCCGGGCGTGTGCGGCGAACCCCTTGCTGATGGCGTCCTGGTGGGTGCCGGAGAACGCGGTGTGCACGAGGTCGCCCGCGTAGGGGTGGCGGGGGTGCACGGGCAGCCGGTTGCAGTGCTCGACGACTTCGCGTACGGCGTCGATGTCGGAGAAGTCGACCATGGGGTCGACGCCCTGCGCGTAGAGGTTCAGGGCGAGGGTGACCAGGTCGACGTTGCCGGTCCGCTCCCCGTTGCCGAAGAGGCAGCCCTCGACGCGCTGGGCCCCGGCGAGGACGGCGAGCTCGGCGCAGGCGACGCCGGTGCCGCGGTCGTTGTGCGGGTGGACGGAGAGGATGACGGAGTCGCGGCGCGCCAGGTGCCGGTGCATGTACTCGATCTGGTCGGCGTACACGTTCGGGGTCGCGATCTCCACGGTCGCCGGCAGGTTGTGCGTCACGGGCCGGTCGGGGCTCGCGTCCCACAGCTCGGTGAGGCCGTCGCAGACTTCGAGCACGAAGTCGGGCTCGGTGAGGTTGAAGGTCTCCGGCGCGAACTGGAAGCGGATGTCGGCGTGCGGCCGCGCGTCGGCGAGCCGCGCCATGTGCGCGGCGGCCTCCTTCGCGACGCCGTACACCTCGTCGCGCGACCGCCCGAGGACGACGTCCCGCCAGACGGGCGAGGTGGGGATGTACAGATGGACGACGGCGCGCGGCAGCCCCTCGATCGACTCGAAGGTGCGGTCGATCAGCTCGGGCCTGGCGGGCGTGAACACGACGACGGTCACGTCGTCGGGCAGCCCGCCGCGAGCGGCACGCCCGGCCAGATACCGCACGAACTCGAAGTCCGTCCGGCTGGCCGACGGATAGCCGACCTCGATCTCCTTGAACCCCATCGACACCAGCAGGTCGAAGAAGCGCCGCTTGCGCTCGGTGTCCATGGGCTCGGCGAGCGCCTGGTTCCCGTCCCGCAGGTCGACGGGCACCCACAGGGGCGCCCGCTCGATCCGGGCACCCGGCCAGCTCCGCTCCAGCGCGGGGACGTCGACCCGCCGATGGTGGGGCCGGTAGCGGTGGTACGGCATGGGACCGGGGCGCTGCGGATTCCAGTCGTACGAGGGACTGCTGACGGTTTCGGTCACGGGACTCTGCTCCTGGGCTCGGTCGGGAAGACCGGCAGCACGGCACCCCGCGGCGGGGTGCCGGTCGCTTCAGGCCCCGCCGCGGCAGCCGAGAAGAAGGAGACCGCGGAAGATCATGGCGGTACACTAGCCACACGTCAGCTCCTCAGACAAGTACTCCTCAGACAAGTTCTCCCCGCGCGCACCGCCCGCCCGAAAAGGTCCCCATGCCGCTAGGCCCCGTACGTCCCAGCCCCCTCGTCGAGCAGGCCGCCACCCGACTCCGCGAGCAGATCACCGAAGGCACCTGGCCCGTCGGCACCAGGCTCCCCGGCGAGACGACCCTCGCGAAGGAGCTCGGCGTGGGCCGCTCCACGCTCCGCGAGGCCCTGCGCGCCCTCGCCGGCGCCGGCCTCGTGCAGCCGCGCCAGGGCGCCGGAGTCTTCGTGATCGCCACGGAACCGGTCGCGGACTGGCCCACCCGGCTGCGGCGGGCGGCGGTCACGGACGTGTACGAGGTGCGGATGCTGGTGGAGGTGCAGGCGGCCGGGCTCGCGGCGCTGCGCCGCACCGACGAGGACATCGCGGCGATGACGGCCGCGCTCACCGACCGCAAGGCGGCGGCCGCCGCGGCCGACCCGGAGTTCGTGGACGCCGACATCGCCCTGCACGCGGCGGTCGTGGCGGCGGCGCACAACCCCGTACTGACCGACCTCTTCGCGGAGTTCACCCCCGCACTCCGCCAGGGCCTGATCGACCTGCTCGAACTCACCGACGTACGGGCCGAGGAACGCGACCACGGAGACGCCGCGCACACGGCGCTCGTCCGCGCGGTCGAGTCGGGGGACCCGGACGCGGCGGCCCTCGTGGCCCAGCAGGAACTCCAGTCGACGCTCGACCTGCTGCGCGCCGCCTAAGAGCTCACGACGCCGCCAGCAGCGGGCCGAGTCCGGCGGCCCACTCCGGGTAGAGCGCGACCTTCTCCTCGTGCAGGGCCAGGGTGTCCGCGGCCAGGGTGGGCGTCATGTCGTCGGACACGTCCGGGCCGATGCCGATCCTGGCCAGGAAAGGCATGATCAGCGGGTCGCCGGCCAGGTGGACCGGGTCGTGCATGTACCGCCGCAGCGCCGGCAGGTCGGCGATGCCGACGCAGCAGGCATGGGTGAAGCCGTCGGAGTCGCCGAGTATCTGACCCACCGTCGAGAACGACACCGACTCGACGGAGGCCGTCCGCCGTATCACCGCGAGCACCTGCTCGCGCTCCTCCTCGGTCGCCGTCTCCTTGAACGCGAAACGCAGCATGTGAACGATCACGCCTGTCACCCTTCAGACACACTGAACCCACTGGTTCAGCAAACTATTCTTACTGGTTCAACAGCTACACTGAACCCATGGGTTCAGAAGTGTCAACCAGGGCCGGGCGTACGGCTCGTGGGGCGGTCGAGCGGCGGCAGGCGATCCTGGACGGCGCGTTCACCGTGTTCGCACGGCGCGGATACGCCCAGGCGTGCGTGAAGGAGATCGCGCAGGAGGCGGGTGTGGCCAAGCCGACCGTCTACAACCATCTGCACGACAAGGAGAGCCTCTACCGCGAGGCCGTCGAGGCAGCCGCCGACCGGATCGGCACGCGCACCCTCGCCGTCGTCGAGCAACTGCGCGAAACCGCCGCCGGCACCGGCCCGCGCGCCGCGCTCACGGCCGTGGCCCGCGGCCTGCTGCGGGAGTTCGGCGCCCAAGAGGCGGTCGCCGTACGGCAGTTGGCGAGCGCGCAGGCGGCGCAGTTCCCCGACCTGGCGGCGAGCGTGCGCGAGCGCACCGCCCTGCGGGTGCGCTCGGCCCTCGCCGACCGCCTGGCCCGCCTGGCCCTCGACGGCCACCTGAGCGCACGCGACCCGGAGCTCGCCGCCGAGCACTTCCTCTCCCTGCTCACCGGCTCACTGGAGTACCACCCGGCCGCCGCCCCGGAAACCGCCGCGGACCCCGCCGTGGACGTCTTCCTGCGCGCCTACGGAAACTGACCCGCCGGACCGCCGTGCGCCGTCTCGCGTGACCCGCGACGACGGAGATCGTTGGCAGGCCATGACCAACACCAAGCGTGTACTCGCCGCGGTCGCCCTCACCGGTGCCGCCCTGTCCTTCTCCGGCGCGGCCCAGGCGCAGGAGTCCAACCCGGCCGCCCCCGTACCGGTGGGCGACGTGACCAACGACGGGGCCGATGTCGTCGCCGGCCTCGTCCCCGTCGTCGAGAAGCAGACGCAGGACGTGCTCCGCGCACTCGGCAGGTAGTCGGCTCACGTCAGTTCGGCGACGGCCCGTTCCGCGGCCTCGGCGATGAAGGTGTTCAGCGGGGGCGCGGCGCGGCCCGGGCGGTCGGTCAGGACGGCGATCACGAGTGGGGCGCCGTCCGGGGGCCAGGCCACGGCGATGTCGTTGGCCCGGCCCCAGTCGCCGGTGCCGGTCTTGTCCGCGACCCGCCACCCCTCGGGCAGCCCGGCCCTGATCCGCAGCTCGCCCACCTCCGTGGCATTGCGCAGGAGCCAGCCCTTGAGCAGGGCCCGCTTGTCCGCGGGCAGCGCGTCGCCGAGGACGAGTTCGCGGTAGTCGTCGGCGACCGCGCGCGGCGTGGTGGTGTCGCGCAGGTCCCCGGGGCGTACGTCGTTCAGCTCGGGTTCGTAGTCGTCCATGCGGCTGACGCGGTCCCCGAGTCCGCGCAGGTAGGCGGTCAGCCGGGCCGGGCCGCCGATCTCGCGCATCAGCAGGTTCCCCGCCGTGCCGTCGCTGTACCGGATCGCGGCGTCGCACAGCTCCCTGAGCGTCAGGCCCGTCGCGATGTGGTCCTCGGTGACCGGTGAGACGGAGTCGACGTCGGCGGCGGTGTAGGTGACCCGCTCGCCCAGCCGGCTCAGCGGGCGGTGGTGCAGGACGGCCGCCGCGGCGAGCGTCTTGAACGTCGAGCAGAAGGCGAAGCGTTCGTCCGCGCGGTACGCCACCGTCGCGCCGGTGCCGGTCGCCAGGGCGTACACGCCGAGGCGGCCCCCGTGCTCGCGCTCCAGCGCGGCGAAGCGGGCGGCGAGGCGCGAGGCGTTCGGGGAGGGGGTGCCGGTCCTGCCGGAGGCGCGTCCCGGCGGAGGGGCCGAGGAGGACGGGGTGGACGGGGCGCGGCCGGTCGTCGGCCGCTCGTCCGCACCGCCGCCGCAGCCGCTCAGCGGCAGGACCGCCGCAGCCGCCAGCAGGGCCCGGCGTCGCGGTCCGAAGTGCTCCGTTGGCATGCGCCGGCGCCTGCTTTCACTCGTCCCGGCGAGCCGCGACCGCCTCGCCGTCACCACCGTCAAGACTATCGCCGCGGAGCCGGAATACCCGAGCGGATCCGGAGGTTACCTCCGTTACGACAGTGGATCTCCGGAAGGCAAGGCACAGTCATGAAGATCGGCATCATCGGCGCCGGCAACATCGGCGGCAACCTCACCCGCCGCCTCACCGCCCTCGGCCACGACGTCTCCGTCGCGAACTCCCGCGGCCCGCACACCCTGACCGCTCTCGCCGAAGAGACCGGTGCGAAGCCCGTCACCGTCGAGGAGGCCGCGCTCGGCGCGCAGGTCGTCGTCGTGACGATCCCGCTCAAGGCCGTGCCCGGCCTGCCCGCCGGCTTCCTCGACGGCGCGGCCGAGAACGTGGCCGTCATCGACACCGGCAACTACTACCCGCAGGAGCGCGACGGGAAGATCGCCGAGATCGAGGACGGCCTCACCGAGAGCCGCTGGACGGAGCGGCAGATCGGCCACCCCGTCATCAAGGCCTTCAACGGCACGTACGCCCAGGACATCCTCGACAAGCCGCTGCCGAAGGGCGCGCCCGGCCGGGTCGCGCTGCCGGTGTCCGGTGACGACGAGGCCGCCAAGAAGGTCGTACGCGACCTCATCGACGAACTCGGCTTCGACACCGTCGACAACGGCGGCCAGGACGAGTCGTGGCGCCAGCAGCCCGGAACCCCCGTGTACGGGAACACCGGTGGCGTCGACGAGATCCGCAAGGCCCTGGACGCGGCGTCGCCGGAGCGCACGGCGGCGTGGCGCGCCTAGGGCCTGCCCCTGCCTTTGACCCTGCCCGGGAGTCGAGGCCCGCCCCTACTGGGGCGTGGCCCACTCGCGCAGCTCGTCCACGCTGTCGAAGGCGGCCAGGTTCTTGTCTATCGGCGACGACGTGTACTGGTGGATCTTCCACTTCGCCTGGATGCGGGGCTTGCCCGCCCTGACGTAGTCGGCGATCCACAGGCCGTCGCCCGCGTAGGACGTGGTGTCCCGGTTCAGCCAGAAATCGCGATTGCAGTAGAGGAGCACCCGGTGGTCGGGGCGCAGTCGCTTCACCTCGCGGATGAACCGGTCCTTCTCCGCGTTCGACGCGGCCGTGCGGTCCCCCGTCCACTCCCAGTCGGCCGCCAGCAGGTCCCCCTCCTCTTCGGGGGCCTTGCTCACGAAGTACTCCGCCTGGGCCTTGATGTTGCCCGGCCACAGGAAGTGGTAGTAGCCGACCACGCAGCCGGCGTCGCGGGCGCGCTTCGTCTGGGCGGAGAGCTTCGGGTTGACGTACGAACGGCCCTCTGTCGCCTTTATGATGACGAAGGAGAGGCCGTCCGTATCGAAGGTCGACTGGTGCGAGCTGACATCGATGCCACGGATCACGGGCGCCTCCAAGGTGGGGGGAAGGCGGGTTTCTGAACTGCCCGTTTGGTGCCCGTTGTCAGCTACGGCCAACCGTCAACCATCAATTGTTCAACGGAAGATCCCGGTGTGCCCGAGCGAGTAGCGGCCGGGCTGCGGGTAGACCGCGAGTCCGTGCGGGCCGTCGCCGACCGGGATGCGGGCCACCTGGACTCCGGTGCGGGTGTCGATGGCGTACACCTCGGAGTCGTAACGCCCGGACAGCCAGAGGGTGTTGCCGTCCGCGGAGACGCCTCCCATGTCGGGGCTGCCGCCGTCCGGGAGCTTCCACTTCTTGGTGAGTTCGTTCTTCGGGAAGTCGAAGACGGAGACCGTGCCCTCGCCTCGGTTGGAGATGTACATCTCCTTGGAGTCGCGGCTGACGTACAGGCCGTGGCAGCCCTTGCCGGTGCGCAGCAGCTTCGGTTTCGTGAACTTCTTGCCGTCGAGGACCCACATGCCGTGCGCCATCATGTCGGCGATGTAGAAGGTCTTGCCGTCGGGGGACATCTTCACGTCCTGCGGCATGGCGCCCTTGAAGGGGATCTTCTGCTGGCCGACGATCTTCATCTTCTCCGTGTCGACCTTGAGGAGTTCGCCGGAGAACTCGCAGGACACGATGAAGTAGCGGCCGTCCATGGAGAAGTCGGCGTGGTTGACGCCGGCGCAGGTGACGGGGACGGTCTTGACGCGCTTCATGGTCTCGGGGTCGCGGAAGACGAGTTCCCGGTCCATGGAGGCCATGACGACGGCGTGCTTGCCGTTCGGCGTGAAATAGAGGTTGTAGGGGTCCGAGACCTCGACCGTGCGGCCCGTCTTGCCCGTCACCGGGTCGATGGCGGTGAGGGTGTCGCCGAGGTCGTTGTTGACCCAGAGCGTCTTCATGTCCCAGGAGGGGACGACGTGCTGCGGCTGGTTGCCGACCTCGATGGTCTCGATGACCTCGTACTTCTTGGGGTCGATGACCGACACCGTGTTGGACTCGGTGTTGGGGACGTAGACGCGGTCCAGGAACTTCTTGGCGACGGGCTGGAGGGCGTTCGGCCGGTCGGCGGCGTAGGCGTCCTTGGGGTCGAGGACCGGTGGCATGCCGGGCAGTCCGGGGGCGGCCTTGGGCTTCGCGGGCTTGCGGACGCCGTCGGTGCCGATGGCTTCGTCCGACCGCTTGTCGCTGCCGCAGCCCGCGAGGGCGGCGAACACGGCGCCGGCGGCGAGGACGGCCGCGGTGCGCTTGGTCAGGTTCAGTTTCCTGTGGGGCATGAGGGTCTTGTGGGGCATCAGGTCAGTAGCTCCGTGGTCGTGACCGCGCGCAGGCCGCGGCGTTCCAGTTCTTCCAGGACGGCGGGCAGCGCGGCGACCGTGTCCGCGTACCCGAAGTGCAGGCTCACGACGGATCCCGCGCGGATCTCCGCGGCGATCGCCCGGGTGACGGCCGGGGCGCCCGGCGACGTGAAGTCGAGGGAGTCGACGTCGTACGAGAGGACGTGCGGGTAGCCCGCGCGGCGGGCGAGGCGTTCGACGAGGGGGGTCGCCGTGCGGGTGCGCGAGGGGCGGAACCAGGTGCCGATGGAGCCGGTGAGGCGGCGCAGGCGGTCCGCGCAGCCGGTGATCTCGGCGTAGGCGTCGGCCTCGGACATGGCGTTGATGTCGAGATGACGCAGGGTGTGGTTGCCCAGGTCGTGGCCGCCGTCGAGGATGCGGCGGGCCAGGCCGGGGTGGTCGTCGAGCCAGCTGCCGACGGCGAGCACGGTGACCTTGGCGCCGGCCTTCTCCGCCTGGCCGAGCAGCGCCTTCGCGGTGGCGGGGTCGCCCTGGCCGTGGAAGGTGAGGGCGACCCGCGGGCGGGTGCGGGGGCCGTGGGTGATCTGGGCGGGCAGGCCGGGGAGGCGGCGGGGCGCGGGGGCGGCCGGGGCGGGGCGGGCCGGGCGGGGGGTGTCGGCTGCGGGCGGGGGGTCGTGCGCGGGGGCGGCGGGGCCGGTCGCGGCGCACCCGGTGGCGAGCGCGCCCGCGGCGACCAGGCGTGTGCCCGCGCGCAGGACGCTGCGGCGGTCGGTCTCGATCACGCGACCATTTAATGGGGAAAAGAAGGAAAAGACGCTGATTGCCCGCTTCGCGGCCGGTACGGGTCGGAGTACCGGGCCTGGCGCCTCCCTGGCGGCCCTTGCGTATCGCCTGTCACAGCGTCCGCTTAACCAGCGTTTACCAGGCAGGTGTCCCATCTCACCAAGGATTCACCTCTAAACTGTCACGGTTTGTCCCAGTAAGAGTGGGTATGAACTTTTGGCTCACTGGCGTCCATCTGCCATAGTCGGAGACACGACCCCCATTGACCCGGGCTCAGGTCGTCATCAGCGGCCGTGGATCACACCCCAAACGTTCACGGCCCTTCACGAAGGCCCCCATCACGCCGACCACGGCTGCCGGGGGCTTTCGCGTATCAGCGGTCGGCCGTCAGCGGTCGGCGGCCCGCATCTCGAACCAGGTCGTCTTGCCGCGCGGCAGCAGATCCACGCCCCAGCGGTCGGAGAGCTTGTCGACGAGGAAGAGCCCGCGGCCGCTCAGGTCCATCTCGTGCACGGGCAGCAGGCAGGGCAGTCCGCGCGAGGGGTCGCGGACCTCGACGCGGATCCAGCCGCGCCGCCGCTGCATGCGGAGGCCGAAGACGCGGGCGCCGGTGTGCCGCACGGCGTTCCCGACGAGTTCCGAGACGAGGAGGACGACGTCCTCGGTGAGTTTCGGGGAGAGCCCCCAGTGGCGCAGGACGACGACCTGGGCGAGGCGGCGCGCGATGGCGGCGGACTCCGGGCGCGACGGCAGCGGCACCTCCGCGTCCGTCGGATTACCGAACAACTCAAGCGCTTTCAGCGCGTGTTCGTCCTCTACCGCCGGCGACCAGCGTGCCGCGGTCGCACTGCCGTGCCGCCGCGGCCGTTCATTACCCTCCAGCCCCGCCATGCCCCCATCATGGCCGCCCAGAGCGCTTCCCGGGGCCGTTCCGGCGGAATAAGCCCCCCGGAACCATCCATTCCGGGGGGTTCGCTTGACATATGCCAGTGGCAGTTAAATGGCTGCGAATCCCCGGTGACCTGCGATGACTTCCCGCTTACGCATGATCACTTACCGCTTCGGGGCACACGCGCTTAAGGCTCCGTTAAGCCGTCCATAATCCGCTCCTTCGAGGGACCCCCGCGCTGACGTACGTTCAACTGAGCGACGACGGGGCCGAGTTCAGACGAACTTGGCCTTGCCCGGGCCCTCCTCGACGAAGCTCCGCATGCCCCGCTCACGGTCCTCGGTGGCGAACAGGGCCGCGAACCACGTGCGTTCGATGGCGAGGCCGGTGTCGATGTCGGTCTGCAGGCCCGCGTCGATGGACTCCTTGGCGGCGCGCAGCGCGATGGCCGGGCCCCGCGCGAGGCGCGCGGCCCACGCGTGCGCCTGCTCGTACACCTCGGCGGCGGGCATGACGCGGTCGACCAGGCCGATGGTGAGCGCCTCGTCGGCCTTCACGTGGCGGCCGGTGAAGATGAGGTCCTTGGCCTTGGACGGGCCGACCAGGCGGGCCAGGCGCTGGGTGCCGCCCGCGCCGGGGATGAGGCCGAGCAGGATCTCCGGCTGGCCGAGCTTGGCGTTGTCGGCGGCGATGCGGAAGTCGGCGCAGAGCGCCAGCTCGCAGCCGCCGCCCAGCGCGTAGCCGGTGACGGCGGCGACGACGGGCTTGGGGATGCGGGCCACGGCGGTGAAGGACTCCTGGAGGGCGCTGGAGCGCACGACCATGGCCGCGTGGTCCATGGCCTGCATCTCCTTGATGTCCGCGCCCGCCGCGAACACCTTCTCGCCGCCGTAGAGCACCACGGCGCGTACGTCGTCGCGCCGCGTGGCCTCTTCGGCGAGCTCCTTGAGGCGGTCCTGGGTGGCGATGTCCAGGGCGTTCATCGGGGGACGGTCGAGTCGGATCGTGCCGACGCCTTCGGCGACTTCGAGGTGTGCAGTCATGACAGGCACGTTAGCGGGGGTTAACACCGCGGGGCCCGGTGCACTTGGTCACAGTGCGCCGGGCCCCGGTTCGGAGGACAGGCGGGGCTTACGCCTTCCACTCCTCCCACGACATGTTCCAGCCGTTGAGGCCGTTGTCCGGCTGGATCTTCTTGTCCGCGGAGTTCTTCACCACGACGACGTCGCCGATGAGCGAGTTGTTGAAGAACCATCCGGCGGGCGTCTTCTTGCTGTAGCCGCCGCGCACGTCGCTCAGGCCTATGCAGCCGTGGCTCGCGTTGGTGTTGCCGAAGGCGCCGCCCGACCAGTAGTTGCCGTGGAGGAACGTGCCGGAGGTCGACAGGCGCATGGCGTGCGGGACGTCCTTGATGTCGTACTCGCCGCCGAAGCCGACGGTCTCGCCGTTCATCCGGGTCACCTGGAGCTTCTCGCTGATGACCATCTCGCCGTTGTACGTGGTGGTGCCGGGGGCGCCCGCGGTGATCGGGATCTTCTTGATCTGCTTGCCGTCGCGGACGACCTTCATCTGGTGCGTCTTGGCGTCGACGGTGGAGACCTGGCTTCGGCCGATGGTGAAGTTCAGGGTCTTGGCCTGCTTGCCGTAGACGCCCGGTCGGCCCTCGACGCCGTCGAGGTTGAGCTTGACGGTGACCTTCGTGCCGGCCTTCCAGTACTTCTCCGGGCGGAAGTCGAGGCGGTCGTTGCCGAACCAGTGGCCCTCGACGGGCACGGACGGCTCGGTCTTGATCTCGATGGCCTTCTCGACGGCCTCCGGGTCGGTGATGCCCCGCGTGAAGTTGACCGAGAACGGCATTCCCACGCCGACCTTCGAGCCGTCCTCCGGAGTGAACTGGCCGATGAAGGTGTTCTTCGGCGTCAGCGTCGTGAAGGAGGTGTCCTTGGCGGAGACGCGGCCCTCGGAGTCCTTCGCCACCGCGTGGACCTTGTACTTGGTGGCGGCCGCGAGGTGGTGCGCGGGCGTCCAGCTGGTGCCGCCCCCGGATATCCTGCCCGGCACCGGATTGCCCTTGCCGTCCTCGACCTCGACCTCGGAGAGCTTGCCCTTCTCGGCGCCTATCTTGAGGGCGCCGCTGGTGGCCACCGACTTCGCACCGTTCTTCGGGGCTATCGTCACGACGGCCGCCGAGGGGGCGTTCTTGTCCGCCTCGCCCTTGCCGTCACCGTCGCCGCCCGAGTCCGAGCCGCCCCCGCATGCCGCGACGAACAGCAGTGCCGCCCCCGACACCACCGCCGTCAGTCCCCTGGCGCCCCGCCGCCGAGCGCGCAGCCGCGCGCCAACCGACGTCCCCGATATCGGTCGCCCGTTCAAGATGTCGTCTCCCCTCGCACGGCCTGGATCCAGGCCCGCACCCCAGTGCACCTGCGCGTTTCAGACACGCGCCAGCGATAGATAACCACACGGTTCCGGGCGATGACTCCCCGCCAATGTCACCGTTCCGTTCCAACTGCCCGTGGGGTGCGGGCGGTCCAAGATCACCTGGTGGTGGTCCGCCGGTCACCCGGCGGTCACCTGGGCGACCGCCCGGGGGATCAGCTGTTCCTCACCCAGTCCTTCCACTCCATGTTCCAGCCACCGAGGCCGTTGTCGGGAGCGACTTTCTTGTCATCGCTGTTGACCACCTCGACGACGTCACCGATGAGGGTCCGGTCGAAGAACCAGCCGGCGGGCGTGCTCGAACTGCCGCCCTTCACGTCGCGCAGGCCGACGCAGCCGTGGCTGACGTTCGTGTTGCCGGGGGCGTCCGGCGCCCAGTAGTTGCCGTGCAGGAAGGTGCCCGAGGTGGTCAGGCGGATGGCGTGCGGCACGTCGGGGATGTCGTACTCGCCGCCGAAGCCGACGGTGCGGCTGTTCATGCGGGTCACCTCCAGCATCTCCGTCACCACCATCTTTCCGTTGTACGTGGTGGTCTTGGGGGCGCCCGCGGTGATCGGCACGGTGGAGAGCAGCTCGCCGTCGCGGCGTACCTCCATGGTGTGCTCGGCGGCGTCGACGAGGGAGTGCTGGTGGCGGCCGACCGTGAAGGTGAAGGTCTTGTCCTGGAGGCCGTAGACGCCGGGGGCGGCCTCGACGTCCCGCAGGTGCAGGCCGACGGTGACCTTGGTGCCGGGCTTCCAGTACTTCTCGGGGCGGAAGTCCACGCGGGTCTTGCCGAACCAGTGGGGGCGGATGTCGACGGCGGGCCGCGCGGTGACGTGGATGGCGCGCTGGACGGCCGCGCGGTTCTCGATCTCCCGGTTGAACTCCAGGGAGACGATCATGCCGGTGCCGACGGTGGAGCGGTTCTCCGGTGCGACGTAGCCGGTGAAGCGCTCGTCGGGGACGTACGTCCGGAAGGTGGTGTGCCGGGCGGAGCGGCGGCCGTGGCCGTCCAGGGCGACGGCGTCGATCTGGTAGGTGGCGGCGAGCGCGAGCGGGCCGTCGTCGAGGGGGCGCCAGGTCATGCCGTCCTGGTCGATGCGGCCCGGCACGTCGAACTTCTGCGCGTCCTGCGTCCGGACCACCTTCACCGACTCCAGGCGGCCGCTGGGGACCTCGACCTCGATGCGTTCGTCCGGCTCGACCCCCTTGCTGTTGTCGCCCGGTGACACCCGGATCGCGTCCGCGGGCGAGCGCGGCTTCCCCATGAATCCGTCGGCTCCCCCGGTGGCGCAGCCCGTCGCCCCGGCCAGCAGGCCCGCCCATGTCAGTACCGCGGCCAGCACGGCCCCTGCGCGCCGTGCGCGCCTCGCATCCTGTCTCACGTGGGTCCCAACGACCGTCCCCCTGCCGGGGAAACGTGAGTGCGACGCGCACGGTGGGCAGAACCATGGGGAGGACGCCGTATGGGGAGGCGCGGCCGGGACGCCGCACGCCCTTCTTCGCGCGTCGGCCGACGGAGCCGCGGGAGGCTGACAGGTGTCGAGCGCAGCCGGGCAAGAGGCAGTGCAGGCGGGGCGGGCGCCGGGGAGCGGCACGACCGGGCGGCCCGCCCCCTCGGTGAACGGGAGCAGGCGGGCGACGCCGCGTGCCGCGCCGGCCCGGCCGGTGTGGCCGGGGGCGCCGACGCCGCTCGGGGCCCGCTTCCGGATCGGTCCCGACGGGGTCGCGGGCACCAACTTCGCGCTGTGGGCGGGCGGGGCGGAGGCGGTGGAGCTGTGCCTGTTCGACCCGGAGGGCGGCAGGGTGGTCGAGACGCGCTGTCCGCTGACCGAGCTGACGCACGAGATCTGGCACGGTTTCGTGCCGGGGGTGCGGCCGGGGCAGCGGTACGGGTACCGCGTGCACGGCCGCTGGGACCCCTGGACGGGCGCCCGCTGGAACCCGGCGAAGCTGCTCCTCGATCCGTACGCGCGCGCGGTGGACGGCGGTCCGGGCAACGACTACGGCCGGCTGCCCGCCGAGGTGTACGGGCATGTGCGGGACTGGCCCCAGCAGCATGTGGCGGACACGGTCCGCGACGACAGGGACTCCGCGCCGTACGTCCCCAAGGGTGTGGTCGTGCACGACGACGCGCCGGACGACGAGTGGGCGGACGACCGGCGGCCGAAGACGCCGTGGGCGGACTCGGTCATCTATGAACTGCACGTGCGCGGTTTCACGAAGCTGCACCCGGGGGTTCCGCCGGAGCTGCGGGGTACGTACGCGGGCCTCGCGCACCCCGCCGCGCTCGACCACCTCGTCCGTCTCGGGGTGACGGCCGTCGAGCTGCTGCCGGTGCACCAGTTCGCGCACGAGGACCATCTGCTGCGGCGGGGGCTCAGGAACTACTGGGGCTACAACTCCATCGGCTACTTCGCCCCGCACGCGGCGTACGCGGCGTCGGGCACGACGGGTCAGCAGGTCGGCGAGTTCAAGCGGATGGTGCGGGCGCTGCACGAGGCCGGGATCGAGGTGATCCTGGACGTGGTCTACAACCACACGGCGGAGGCGGGCGAGCTCGGTCCGATGCTGTCCCTGAAGGGCATCGACAACCGCGGCTACTACCGGCTGCAGCCGGGCGACGCGCGGCGGTACGCGGACTACACGGGCTGCGGGAACACGCTGCAGGTCGTCCAGCCGCACGTGCTGCGCCTGATCACGGACTCGCTGCGGTACTGGGTGACGGAGATGGGCGTGGACGGCTTCCGCTTCGATCTGGCGGCGGCGCTCGCCCGCTCGTTCCACGACGTCGACATGCTCTCGCCGTTCCTCGCGGTGATCGCGCAGGATCCGGTGCTGCGGCGCGTGAAGCTGATCGCCGAGCCGTGGGACGTGGGTTCGGGCGGCTATCAGGTGGGGGCGTTCCCGCCGCTGTGGACGGAGTGGAACGACCGCTACCGGGGTGCGGTGCGGGACTTCTGGCGGGGCGCGCTGCCGGACGTACGCGATCTGGGGTACCGGCTCTCGGGGTCGAGCGACCTGTACGCGTGGGGCGGGCGCAGGCCGTACGCGTCGGTGAACTTCGTGACGGCGCACGACGGTTTCACGCTGCGGGACCTCGTGACGTACGAGAGGAAGCACAACGAGGCCAATGGGGAGGGGAACCGGGACGGCTCCGACGACAACCGGTCGTGGAACTGCGGCGCCGAGGGTGAGACGGACGACGCGGACATCGCGGCGCTGCGGCGGCGCCAGCTGCGCAACCTCATGACGACGCTGCTGCTCTCGACCGGGGTGCCGATGCTGGTGGCGGGTGACGAGATGGGGCGTACGCAGCGCGGCTCCAACAACGCGTACTGCCAGGACAACGAGGTCAGCTGGGTCGACTGGGGGCTCAGGGAGGAGCCGGGGTGGCGGGAGCTGTGCGCGCTGACGGCGCGGCTGATCGGGCTGCGGCTGCGGCATCCGGTGCTGCGGCGCCGGTCGTTCTTCTCGGGGCGCGCCCACTCGGCGGACGGGCTGCGGGACCTGGCGTGGTTCACGGCGGGCGGCACGGAGATGACGGAGGCCGACTGGTACGCGCCCACGGCGACGCTCGGCATGTATCTGTCGGGGCGCGACATCCCCGGCCGCGACGCCCGGGGCGCGCAGGTCGTCGACGAGAGTTTCCTCGCGGTCCTGCACGCGGCGGCGGAGCCGTCGTCCTTCGTGCTGCCGGGGCCGCCGTGGGCGGAGGCGTACGAGCTCGTGGTGGACACCTCCTTGGAGGACCAGGCCACCGCTCCCGGAACCGTGCACCGGGCGGGTGACGCGGTGACCGTGGCGGAGCGTTCCGTGGTGCTCCTGAGGGTGTCCGACAGCTGATGTGCACATGGTCAGTTCTGGTCCGTACCTGAGTATTGCCCCGGCCCACGGGGGACCCCAAGCTCGCCTTATGGACCTGGAGTTGCGGCACCTGAAGACGATCCGGGCGATCGCCGACGCGGGCAGCCTGACGAAGGCCGCCACGGCGCTGGGGCTCGCGCAGCCCGCTCTGAGCGCCCAGCTGAAGCGGATCGAGCGCGCCCTCGGCGGTGAGCTCTTCGAGAGGGGGCGGCACGGGGTGCGGGCCACCGCGCTCGGCGAGTTCGTGCTGGAGCGGGCCCGGGTGGTTCTGCCCGCGGTGACCGGGCTGCGGGAGGAGGCGCAGCGGTTCGCGCGGGACTGGGAGGGCGGCGCGGGGTTCCGGCTCGGCGGCATCCACGGGCCGCTGCTCGGCGCGCTGGTGGACCGGCTCGCCGCCGCGTATCCGGGGGTGCGGGTGACCACCCACACCTCGTGGTCGGAGCGGGAGATCGCGGCGCGCACGGCGGCAGGACGCCTCGACTTCGCGCTGGTCGGCACGTGCGGGGCGAGCGCCCCGCCGGAGAGCGACCTCCTGGTGTGGCGCGAGGTGGCCCGCGACCCGGTCTTCGTGATGCTGGCGACCGGCCACCCGCTGGCCGGCCACCAGGAGATCGACCTGGCGCGGCTCGCGGACGAGGCGTGGACGGACGTGCCGGGCGACGGCTGTTTCGCGGACTGCTTCTCCGCGGCGTGCGCGCGGGCGGGGTTCACGCCGTCGCGCGTGTACGAGACGGATGTCGCGTCCTGCGTCCATCTGGTGCAGGTGGGGCGGGCGGTGGGGCTGTGCCGGGCGACGTTCCCGCCCACCCCGGGTCTGGTGACGCGGCCGCTCTCCGGTGCGCCGCTGTACTGGCGCCATCTGCTGGGCTGGCATCCGGCGGCCCCGGCCCACGACACGGCGGCCGCGGTCTTCGCCCACGCCCGCGCGGCCCACGCGGAGGCCGCCGCCCGCAGCGACAGCTACACGGCGTGGCTGGCGGCCCCTTCGCCGCCCCGGCCGTGACGCGTCGGGCCGCTGCCGCAGTGCCCCGCGCCGCTTCCATAACGTCGGGGACGGGGGTCGAGTGACAGCTACTGGGGGGCTGTTGAGGCTTCTACGGTGTGGGCGATCCCCGCTCATCCCTCGCACACCGAGGAGTCCCCCGCATGCTCCCCACCCATCACAGACGCCTCGCCGCCGCCTGTGCCGCGGTCACCGCGGCCGGTGCGCTCGTCTTCGCCGGGCTGCCCGGCGCCGCGTCCGCCTCCCCGGCCGCTTCCCCGGCCGCCTCCCCCTCGCTCTCCCCCGCCGAGAGCGCCGCCGTCGGCAAGACCTCTCCCGGAGTCTTGAAGGCCATGCAGCGCGACCTCGGCCTCACGTCGGCGCAGGCCGAGGCCCGTCTGGTCAACGAGGCCGAGGCCGGCGCCGACGCGGGACGCCTGCGCAACGCGCTGGGCCGTGACTTCGCGGGCGCCTGGGTGCACGGCGCCACGTCCGCGAAGCTCACCGTGGCCACCACGGACGCCGCCGACGTCCCCGTGATCGAGGCCCGGGGCGCGCGGGCCCGCGTCGTCGCGCACTCCCTGGCCCGACTGGACGCGGCGAAGGCCGAGCTGGACCGCGCGGCGAAGAAGGTCGCGACGCGCGACGCTCCCGTCTGGTACGTCGACGTGCGGTCCAACGCCGTCGTGGTGGGTGCCGCGAAGACGTCCGCCGCGAAGTCCCTCGTCTCCGCGGCGGACGTGGACTCCTCCCTCGTACGCGTGACGAAGACGGCGGAGCGGCCGCGGCCGCTGTACGACCTCGTGGGCGGTGAGGCGTACTACATGGGCGGCGGCCGCTGCTCCATCGGCTTCCCCGTCACCAAGGGCACCCAGCAGGGCTTCGCCACGGCGGGCCACTGCGGGCGCGCGGGCACGGCGACCACCGGCCACAACCGGGTGGCCCAGGGCACGTTCCAGGCGTCCATCTTCCCCGGCAGGGACATGGCCTGGGTCGCCACGAACGCCCAGTGGACCGCCACCCCGTACGTGAAGGGCCAAGGTGGCCAGCGGGTCGGCGTCGGGGGCTCCACGCAGTCCCCGGTGGGTGCGTCGATCTGCCGGTCCGGCTCCACTACGGGGTGGCACTGCGGGACGATCTCGCAGCACAACACCAGTGTCACCTACCCCGAGGGCACCATCAGCGGGGTGACCAGGACGACGGTCTGCGCGGAGCCCGGCGACTCGGGCGGCTCCTACATATCGGGTAGCCAGGCGCAGGGCGTCACTTCGGGCGGCTCGGGCAACTGCCGCAGCGGTGGCACGACGTACCACCAGCCGATCAATCCGCTGCTGCAGCAGTTCGGTCTGACGCTGAAGACCACCGGCGGCGACCCGGGCCCGGGTGACCCCGAGCCGGGCGGCACGTGGGCCGCGGGCAAGGTGTACGCCGCGGGTGACACGGTGACCTACGGCGGGTCGACGTACCGCTGCCTCCAGCCGCACCAGGCGCAGCCGGGCTGGGAGCCGCCGAACACGCCGGCGCTCTGGCAGCAGGCGTAGGCCTCGGCCGGGGGCCCTGGGCCGGCGGGCCCAGGGCCTTCGGCACGCCCCGGGCCGTCCAAAACTCGGTGGGCCGTGTCAGTGGCGATCCGTAGGCTCGCCCCTGATGCCGAAATCAGCTGCCCCTGCCAAGGATCGGTCCACCGTACGGACGCTGTTGCGCCTCTGGCCGTACGTGCGACCGGTGCGAACCCGCCTCGTCGTCGCGGCGGTCGTCGCGATCGTCGCCTCCTGTACGGGGCTCGTGTTCCCCCTCGTACTGAAGTGGATGGTCGACGGCCCGGTGGCCGACCGGGACTCGGCGGGGGTGTGGCTCGGGGCTCTGCTGCTCCTGCTCCTCGGCATCGCGGAGGCGCTCCTCTTCGGACTGCGGAGGTGGCTGGTGGCCCGGCCCCTCGCGGGCGTCGAGGCGGCGATGCGGGCCGACCTCTACCGCCATCTGCAGCGGCTGCCGGTGGCCTTCCACGACCGGTGGGCGTCCGGACAGCTGCTGTCGCGCGGCACGACGGACCTGATGCTCCTCCGCATGTTCCTCGCCTTCCCACTGACGTTCCTGCTGGTCAACGGCGCGACCATCGTGGTCGGCGTGATCATCCTGCTCGGGCAGGACTTCACGCTCGGCCTGGTGCTGCTCGCACCCGTGGCTCCGATGGTGATCGCCCTCGCGTACTACGAGGGGCGGTACACCGCCGTGGCGCGGCGCGCGCAGGACCAGGTCGGGGATCTGACGACGGTCGTCGAGGAGAGCGTGCTCGGCATCCGCATCATCAAGGGCTTCGGCCGCCACCGCAGCCAGGCGCGGGCGTTCCGCGAGCTCTCGCACACGCTGCGCGGCACGGAGCTGGCCAAGGCGCGGATCCTCGCCGCGATCTACGCGGTGATCATGACCCTGCCGGAGATCGCGATCGGGGCGGCGCTGGTGATCGGCACGGTGCGGGTCGCGGACGGCGGCCTGTCGGCGGGCACGCTGGTCGCGTTCCTGTCGACGGCGCTGGCGCTGCGCTGGCCGGTGGAGTCGATCGGTTTCCTGCTCGCGATGAGCCAGGAGTCTGCGACGGCCACGGAGCGGTACTTCGAGGTGATGGACGCGGAGCCGGAGGGGGAGGCGGATGCTGTTTCCCCGGTGGGCCAGGGTGCCGGTCGCGAGGTCCTTCCCGCGGACGGTGACGGTGGTGGCGGTGGGGGTCTGCGGTTCCACGGCGTGGAGTTCCGGTACCCCGACGCGGCGCAGGACGCGCCTCCCGTCCTCACCCGCATCGACCTGCACATCCGCTCCGGCGAGACGATGGCGCTCGTCGGCGCGACCGGCAGCGGCAAGACGACACTGACCGCGCTGGTGCCCCGGCTGCACGAGGTGACCGCAGGCCGCATCACCCTGGACGGCGAGGACATCACGGCGATGGACCGCGAGCGCCTCCGTACGCTCGTCGCCGTCGCCTTCGAAGAGCCCACACTGTTCTCCGCGACGGTCGGCGAGAACGTCCTGATGGGCGCCGAAGAGGGCGCCGGGGAGCCCGAGTTGGCCCGCGCGCTCGACGTGGCGCAGGCCGGCTTCGCGTACGCGCTGCCGCACGGCACCGACACACAGGTCGGCGAGCAGGGCCTGAGCCTCTCCGGCGGCCAGCGCCAACGCCTGGCCCTGGCCCGCGCGGTGGTGGGCCGCCCCCGCTTCCTGGTCCTCGACGACCCGCTGTCCGCCCTCGACGTCCACACGGAGGCGCTGGTGGAGGCGGCGCTGCGGCGGGTCCTCGCGGACACGACCGCGCTGATCGTCGCCCACCGCCCCTCCACGGTGCTGCTCGCCGACCGGGTCGCCCTGCTGTCGGGCGGCCGCGTCGCCGCCGTGGGCACGCACCAGGAGCTGCTGCGGGAGAACGCGGAGTACGCGTGGCTGATGTCGGGAGCCGACGCACCCGGCCCGGACGAGAGCGCCGACCGCTCCCCCGACGCCGCTCCCCGCTCCTCCCACTCCTCCCACTCCTCCCAGGAGGCCTGCCGATGACCTCGTCGACGTCCGTCCGGGAGAAGCCTGCCGGACCCGACCCCGAGGAGCCGGACCTCGCGGCGGGCAACCCCGCGCCGGGCGATCCCTTCGACAGGGACGAGCTGCCCGCGCCCCCCGGCGCCACCCGCACCCTGCTCCTCTCCCTCCTCTCACCCCTGCGCGGCCGCGTCACGCTGGCCGCCGTGCTGCTGCTGGTCCAGCAGGCCGTGGTGCAGGCGGGACCGCTGCTCGTCGCGTACGCCATCGACCGGGGCGTGCCCGCCGTGCGCGCCGACGACTACGGCCCGCTGATCGCGGTCGGCATCGGCTATCTGTGCTGCGCGGCCGCCTCCGGCGCCCTCCAGTACGCGTTCGTCGTCGCCTCCGCGCGCGTGAACCAGGACGTGCTGCTCGACCTGCGCGGCCGCATCTTCCGGCACGCGCAGGCGCTCAGCGTCGACTTCCACGAGCGGTACACCTCGGGCCGGCTCATCTCCCGCTCCACCACCGACGTCGAGTCACTGCGCGAGCTGCTCAGCGAAGGCCTGCAGGAACTCCTCACGGTCCTGCTGTCCTTCGTCTACATCTCGGCGATGCTGCTCTGGCTGGATCTCGGTCTCGGCGCGGTGGCCGTGGCGTCGTTCGTGCCGCTCTACCTCCTCATACGCCTCTACCAGCGGCGTGCGGCGGTCCTGTTCCGCGACCGGTCGACCGCGATCGCCGCCGTCATCGTGAAGTTCGCGGAGACCATGAACGGCATCCGGCCGGTGCGGGCCTTCCGCAGGGAGCGGGCCAACGACGCGGACTTCGCCGTGCTCAACCAGCGGCACGAGCGGACCAACGGCTCCGCGATCCTGGAGATGGCACGCTATGTCGTCGGCTCCCGGCTGGTCGCCAACACGGCCGTGGCCGCCATCGTCCTGTGGGGCGCCCAGCGCGTCGCGGACGGCGGGCTCGCGCTCGGCGTGCTGGCCGCCGCCGTGCTGTACCTGCGGCGCCTGTACGACCCGATCGACCGGCTCGGCATGTTCCTCAACTCCTACCAGTCGGCGGCCGCTTCACTGGAGAAGATCGCGGGCCTGCTCGCCCAGACCCCGACGGTGCCCGAACCGGATCCTGCCGCCACCCGCCCCCTTCCCGCCCTGGAGTCGGACCACCCGGGCCGCGAAGTCCGCTTCGACGGCGTGAGCTTCGCCTACCGCACGGGCGGCGAGGTGCTGCCCCGCTTCGACCTGACGCTGCCCGCCGGGCAGACCGTCGCCGTGGTCGGCTCCACCGGCGCGGGCAAGTCCACGCTGGCCAAGCTGCTCGCCCGCTTCTACGACCCGACGGAGGGCCGCGTCCTCCTGGACGGCGTCGACCTGCGCGAACTGTCGGGCGCCGAGCTACGGCGCGGGGTCGTGATGGTGACCCAGGAGGCGTTCCTGTTCTCCGGGACGGTCGCGGAGAACATCGCGATCGGCCGGCCCGACGCCACCCGCGAGGACATCGAGCGCGCCGCGAAGGCCATCGGCGCCCACGACTTCATCGCGTCACTGCCCGACGGCTACGACACCGACGTACGCAAACGGGGCGGCCGCATCTCGGCGGGCCAGCGCCAACTGGTGGCCTTCGCCCGCGCCCTGCTCGCCGACCCCGCGGTGCTGATCCTCGACGAGGCGACCAGCTCCCTGGACATCCCCGGCGAGCGGGCCGTGCAGCGCGCCATGCACACGGTGCTGCACGGCCGCACAGCCGTGGTGATCGCCCACCGCCTCTCCACGGTGGAGATCGCGGACCGGGTGCTGGTGATGGAACACGGCCGGGTGGTGGAGGACGGCAGCCCCGCCGAACTCGTCGCGGGCGACGGGGCGTTCGCCGGTCTGCATCGCGCGTGGCGGGAGAGTGTGGTGAGCTGACGGGCGCCCAGCCCGTACGACGACCTCCTCGCACGTACACCGGCACCCGCATCACGCGCGCGGGAAGAGTCCGCTACGACCACGACCCGCTGGGCCGCAGCACCCTCCGCCAGAAGACCCGCCTGTCCCGCAAGCCCGAGACCTGGCGCTACACCTGGGACGCCGACGACCGCCTGCTGTCGACGGTCACTCCGGACGGCACGGTGTGGCGCTACACCTACGACCCACTGGGCCGCCGCACGGCCAAGCTCCGTATGGCGCCGGACGGTGAGACGGTCGCCGAAAGGGTCGACTTCACCTGGGACGGCACCACACTGTGCGAACAGACCACCACCAGCGATGAGATGCCCCACCCGGTCACCCTGACCTGGGACCACCGGGGACTCCACCCCATCCCCCAGACCGAACGCGTCACCGCGGCCACCGCTCCGCAGGACGAGATCGACTCCCGCTTCTTCGCCATCGTCACCGGTCTCGTCGGCACCCCCACCGAGCTTGTCGACGAACAGGGCGACATCGCCTGGCGGGCCCGCAGCACGCTATGGGGCACCACAGCATGGGCGACGGACAGCACCACGTACACGCCCCTGCGCTTCCCGGGACAGTACTTCGACCCCGAGACCGGCCTGCACTACAACTACTTCGAGGACAGGCCGGCCGAGATGGAGGAAGACGGCAACCGTCTCATCTGCTGGGCGACCACGGACAACAGGGAGTACCTGTACTGGCTCGTGGAGCCGGGTGACGATCCCGACTCCCGTCCCGTGATGGTCAACAGCGCGTCCGGGGAGGAGTGGGAGCGGTACGACATGACGGTGACCCGGTTCCTCGTCGCAGTCCTCAGTGGTGAGGTCCGGTCACAGATCCTGTGGGACGAGTTTCCGTGGCCCACGCACGAGTTCCGCGCCGCGACCGAGATGAGCGCGTAAGACAAGGCCGGTCACCTGCCGTCGGCGCCCACCGCGCCACTCCGCATAGCGAACGCCCCCAACCGGCCAACGGACTATTTCCGGCCAACTATTGACGCGCTCCTGACAGAGGTGGCGCTCCGGTGTCACTCTTCCCCTCGACCACCACACAACATTCAACAACGCGGTGGTCAACGGTTCCTCTCACGCAACCCGCACCACGCACCACCCTGTGTGCACCGCCCAGTTCTGCGTACCGCCTTGCTCTGCCCGGACGGCGACCCAGCCGTCCGGTAGCTCTGGCCGCGCACCCGCCGCGGCCGCGCAGAAGGAGTCCGTGTTGAGAAGCACCTCCCACAGACACACCCCCCGCACCCGTTCGCTCCGCACGCGTGCGACCGCCGCCGGCGCCCTCTCCGCCGTCGCCGCGCTCCTCGCCGTCGCCGTTCAGGCAGGGCCCGCCTCCGCCGATGACCCGGCCGTCAAGGCGAGCCCCGCGGCGTCCCAGAAGCTCGGCAAGGTCGACCCGGGCGCGCTCGCCGCCAAGCTCTCCCCCGCGCAGCGCGCGGAGCTGATACGCGACGCCAATGCCACCAAGGCCGACACCGCCAAGGACCTGGGGCTCGGCGCCAAGGAGAAGCTCGTCGTCCGCGACGTCACGAAGGACCGTGACGGCACCGTCCACACCCGCTACGAGCGCACCTACGACGGCCTGCCCGTCCTCGGCGGCGACATGGTGGTGGACACCGCCAAGTCGGGGAAGACCAAGAGCGTCACCAAGGCCGCGAAGGCGCAGCTCAAGGGCGTCGACACGAGCGCCGAGGTCAAGGCATCGGCCGCGGAGAAGCAGGCGCTGAGCGCCGCGAAGGCCGAGGGCTCGAAGAAGACCGACGCGGACCGGGCGCCGCGCAAGGTCGTGTGGCTGGCCAAGGGCGAGCCGGTCCTCGCGTACGAGACCGTGGTCGGCGGCCTGCAGCACGACGGCACGCCGAACGAACTGCACGTCATCACGGACGCCGCGACCGGCAAGAAGCTCTTCCAGTGGCAGGGCATCGAGAACGGCACCGGCAACACGCAGTACAGCGGCCAGGTGACGCTGGGCACCGCCCAGTCGGGGTCCAACTACACCCTGACCGACACCACCCGCGGCAGCCACAAGACGTACAACCTGAACCGCGGCACCTCCGGCACCGGCACCCTCTTCTCGGGTCCGGACGACGTGTGGGGCAACGGGCTGCCCGCCAACCTGGAGACCGCGGGCGCCGACGCGCACTACGGCGCGGCGCTCACCTGGGACTACTACAAGAACGTGCACGGCCGCAGCGGCATACGCGGCGACGGTGTCGGCGCGTACTCGCGGGTCCACTACGGCAACAACTACGTCAACGCCTTCTGGTCGGACGCCTGCTTCTGCATGACGTACGGCGACGGCGCGGGCAACGCCAAGCCGCTCACCTCGATCGACGTCGCGGCGCACGAGATGACGCACGGTGTGACGGCCGCGACCGGCAACATGACCTACAGCGGCGAGTCCGGCGGCCTGAACGAGGCCACCTCCGACATCTTCGCGGCCGCCGTCGAGTTCAACGCCAACAACGCCCAGGACAAGGGCGACTACTACGTCGGCGAGAAGATCGACATCAACGGCGACGGCACCCCGCTGCGCTACATGGACAAGCCGAGCAAGGACGGCTCGTCCAAGGACTCGTGGTACTCGGGCATCGGCAACATCGACGTGCACTACTCGTCGGGTGTCGCCAACCACTTCTACTACCTGCTGAGCGAGGGCAGCGGCAAGAAGGAGATCAACGGCGTCCAGTACGACTCGCCGACCTCCGACGGCCTGCCGGTCACGGGCATCGGCAGGGACAAGGCGTCGCTGATCTGGTTCAAGGCGCTCACCACGAAGTTCACCACGACCACCAACTACGCGGCGGCCCGCACCGGGACGCTCGCGGTCGCCGGTGAGCTCTACGGCACCAGCAGCGCCGAGTACGCGGCCGTGGCCCACGCCTGGGCCGCCGTGAACGTCGGCGCCCGCCCCGGCGGCGAGACGCCCGGCACCGACTTCGAGAACACCACGGACGTCTCCATCCCGGACAACGGCGCCGCGGTCACCTCCTCGGTCAACGTCACCGGCCGCACCGGCAACGCGCCCAGCGCCCTGAAGGTCGGCGTCGACATCGTGCACACCTGGCGCGGTGACCTGAAGGTCGACCTGCTCGCCCCCGACGGGACGGTCTACCCGCTGAAGCCGGCCAGCTCCTCGGACTCGGCGGACAACGTCAAGGAGACCTACACGGTCAACGCCTCCTCCGAGGTGGCCAACGGCACCTGGAAGCTGCGGGTCCAGGACGTGGCCCGACAGGACACCGGCTACATCAACAGCTGGAAGGTCACCTTCCCGTAAGCCGAGCAGTTCCGCACACACCGTTCCGCACAGACACGCCGCCGCTCCGGGTGATCAACTCCCCGGGGCGGCGCGCGTGTTGAGGCACAAGGCCGTTCACGGTCCGTTCGCATTGCGTATGTCGACCATCGCTCAACGGACGATTTCCGGCCAACATCCAGTCGGGGTCCTGACATGTACCTGCTCCCAGTGACACGCTTCCCCACGCGTCCGGGTAGGCCCCCACGCCACCCGGTTCCCTCCCCCCACAGAAGGAGCCCGCGTGACCCCCCACATATCCCGTAAGCGCTCGACACTGGCCATCGCCACCGCAGTCGCCGCCGGAGCGCTGCTCACCGCCGGACTGACCACCGGCGCCTCCGCCCAGCCCGCCGCCCCGTCCGGCGCGCCCGTCAGTCTCTCGGCGAACGTCCGCGCGGACCTCCTCCAGGACGCGGACGCCGACAAGGCCGCCACCGCCGATCAGATCGGCCTCGGCGCCAAGGAGAAGCTGGTCGTCCGCGACGTCGTCAAGGACCGCGACGGCACCACCCACACCCGCTACGAGCGCACCTACGACGGCCTGCCCGTCCTCGGCGGCGACCTCGTCGTGCACACCGCCAAGAACGGCAAGGTGAAGAGCGTCACGAAGGCCACGAAGGCCACCGTGAAGGTCGCCTCCACCGACGCGAAGCTCGCCAAGTCCGCCGTCGCGAAGTCCGCCGAGTCCACCGCGGCCGAGGCGAAGACCGCGAAGGCCGACGCGCAGTCGCCGCGCAAGGTGATCTGGGCCGCCTCCGGCAAGCCGGTCCTCGCGTACGAGACCGTCGTCACCGGCGTGCAGAAGGACGGCACGCCCAGCAGACTGCACGTCATCACGGACGCGGCGACCGGCAAGAAGCTCTACCAGTACCAGGCCATCGAGAACGGCACCGGCAACAGCCAGTACAGCGGCAAGGTCGAGCTCGGCACGAAGAAGGGCGCGAACGGCTTCGAGCTGACCGACGACGCGCGCGGCGGCCACGGCACGTACGACCTGAACCACGCCCAGAGCGGCGGGGGCAAGCTCCTCACGGACGCCGACGACACGTGGGGCTCGGGCAAGCCGGACGACGCCCAGACCGCCGCCGTCGACGCCGCCTACGGCGCCCAGCTCACCTGGGACTACTACAAGTCCGTGCACGGCCGCAGCGGCATCAACGGCGACGGCAAGGGCGCGACCTCGCGGGTCCACTACGGCAACAACTACGTCAACGCCTTCTGGGACGACAGCTGCTTCTGCATGACGTACGGCGACGGCGAGGGCAACAAGAAGCCCCTCACCTCGATCGACGTCGCGGCCCACGAGATGACCCACGGCGTCACCTCGGCGACCGGCAACATGGAGTACAGCGGCGAGTCCGGCGGCCTGAACGAGGCCACCTCCGACATCTTCGCCGCCTCCGTCGAGTTCAACGCCAAGAACCCCGAGGACGTCGGCGACTACCTCATCGGCGAAGAGATCGACATCAACGGCGACGGCTCCCCGCTGCGCCACATGGACAAGCCCAGCAAGGACGGCTCGTCCCTGGACAGCTGGAGCGAGGACGCGGGCAACGTCGACGTCCACTACTCCTCGGGCATCGCCAACCACTTCTTCTACCTGCTGTCCGAGGGCAGCGGCGCGAAGGAGATCAACGGCGTCAAGTACGACTCGCCGACCGCCGACGGCTCCAAGGTCGAGGGCATCGGCCGCGACAAGGCCGAGAAGATCTGGTTCAAGGCCCTGACCGCGTACTTCACCTCGACGACCGACTACAAGGCGGCCCGCGAGGGCACGCTGAAGGCGGCGACGGACCTGTACGGGGCGGACTCGGCGGAGGTCAAGGCGGTGGGCGCGGCCTGGACGGGCGTCGCGGTCAAGTAGGCCTTCGCGGCCGGCCGTTCTGACCGGCCGGCCGCGCCTGCTCCACCACGACGGGCGGCACCCGGAGGTTCCTTCCTCCCTCCGGGTGCCGCTTTCCCGTTCATCCAGTTCTCAGCTCGCGGCTTCGGGCCCTGTTCTCCGCGATGTTCCGGGTCTTCCTGGTGCGGGCCGACCCGGCGACGACGGCGAGCACCTCCGTCGACGTCGACCACTCGGCGAGGTGGCGCTGCATCCAGTCCGTGACCGCCGCCAGCTCGTCAGGTGTCGGCACGTGACCGTCCTCGACGGACAGGTAGAACTGCCAGTCGTGGATGCGGCGGCGAATGAACTCGCGGTGTCCCTCGGCCTCGAACCGGTCGATCTCCGGCAGCAGTCCGGCCGACCACTGCCGGAACGCGTCGGGACCGGTCGTCTTCATCGCGATGCCGTCCACGAGGGCGACCACCGCCGTCTTGGACGACATCTCGTCGACGTCCCCGTCGAAGACGCCGGCCTCGGCCACATCGGTGTGCAATGTCATCGCATCAAGACCCCCGCCTCCTCCCCCGTCGCCTCCGACGGAACGGCCACCAGGCCCAGCTCGGCGCCGCTGGCGAGCAGGCGGTGCGAGGGCAGGATGCGTACCGTATATCCGAAGGGGCCCGTGCGGTCCAGGGCGAGGGGGCCCTCGTAGACCCGGCGGCCCTGCGCGTCGGGGCCGCTCGTCGGCTTCAGCGGTACCGAGGACGCGTCGGCGATGTGGTCCTCGGGGTCGACGCGCCCCGCGAGGACCTGCACCTCCACGTCGTCCGGCGTCAGCTCACCCAGATGCACGCGCACCCGCAGGGAGAACGTGGCGCCCAGCTCCGCGGTGGAACCGGTCGCGGACGCCTCCACGTGGTCGACGGCGACCCGGGGCCAGGCCGCGCGGACCCGGGTCTTCCAGGCGGCCAGTTCGCCGGCGGCCTGCGCGTCGAGGGTGCGGTGGGCGCGCGCGGCGGGGGCGTACAGCTTCTCGACGTACTCGCGGACCATACGGCCCGCCAGGACCTTCGGGCCGAGCCGGGTCAGGGTCCTGCGGACCATCTCGATCCAGCGGTCGGGCAGGCCGCCGGGGCCCTGTTCGTAGAAGCGGGGCGCGATGCGGTGCTCCAGGAGGTCGTAGAGGGCGGCGGCCTCCAGGTCGTCACGGCGGTCGTCGTCGCCGCCGGCGCCGTCCGCGGTGGGGATGGCCCAACCGAAGTCGGGCTCGAACCACTCGTCCCACCAGCCGTCGCGGACGGAGAGGTTCAGGCAGCCGTTCAGCGCGGCCTTCATGCCGGAGGTGCCGCACGCCTCCAGGGGCCTGAGCGGATTGTTGAGCCACACGTCGCAGCCGGGGTAGAGCTTCTGTGCCATCGCCATGCCGTAGTCCGGCAGGAACACGATGTGCCGGCGCACCCGCGGGTCGTCGGTGAACCTGACCAGCTCCTGGATGAGCCGCTTGCCGCCGTCGTCGGCCGGGTGCGCCTTGCCCGCGACGACGATCTGCACGGGCCGCTCGGGGTGGCGAAGGAGTTCCATCAGCCGGTCGCGGTCGCGCAGCATCAGCGTGAGCCGTTTGTACGAGGGGACGCGGCGGGCGAAGCCGATGGTGAGGACGTCCGGGTCGAGCACCCCGTCGATCCAGCCGAGCTCGGCGGTGGCGGCGCCGCGCTGCCGCCAGGAGTCGTGCAGGCGCCGCCTGACCTCGTGGACCAGCTGTTCGCGCAGGGTGCGGCGGAGCTCCCAGATGTCGGCGTCCTGGATGTCGGCCACGGCGTCCCACCGGTCGGAGCCGCCGACGGACAGCGCGTCCTCGGTGCGCCGCTCGCCGATCTGGCGGGCGCCGAGCCGGAAGACCTCGGGGGCCACCCAGGTCGGGGCGTGCACGCCGTTGGTGACGGAGGCGATCGGGATCTCCTCGGGGTCGAAGCCCGGCCACAGGCCCGCGAACATCTCACGGCTCACCGAGCCGTGCAGGGTGCTGACGCCGTTGGCGCGGCTGCCGAGCCGCAGGCCCATCACCGCCATGTTGAAGAGGTTGGGCTCGCCGCCCGGGTAGGTCTCCATGCCGAGCCGCAGGACGTCGCCGGCGTCGATGCGGGGCAGCTCGGCGCCGGGGCCGAAGTGGTGGGCGACCAGCTCGCGGTCGAAGCGGTCGATGCCGGCGGGCACGGGTGTGTGGGTGGTGAAGACGGTCCCGGCCCGCACGGATTCGAGCGCCGCGTCGAACTCGACGTCGCGCAGGGCGAGTTCATGGATGCGTTCGAGGCCGAGGAAGCCCGCGTGGCCCTCGTTCGTGTGGAAGACCTCGGGTTCGGGGTGGCCGGTCAGGCGGCAGTACGCGCGGACGGCACGCACTCCGCCGATGCCGAGGAGCATCTCCTGGAGCAGCCGGTGCTCGCTGCCGCCGCCGTAGAGCCGGTCGGTGACGTCGCGCTCGCCGGGGTCGTTCTCCTCGACGTCGGAGTCGAGCAGGAGCAGCGGTACGCGGCCGACCTGCGCCTGCCAGACGTGGGCGCGCAGCTGCCGGCCGCCGGGCAGGGCGAGCGCCACGATGGCGGGGGTCCCGTCGTCCTCGCTGAGCAGGGTGAGGGGGAGCTCGTTCGGGTCGAGGACGGGGTAGTGCTCCTGCTGCCAGGCGTCGCGGGACAGGGACTGGCGGAAGTAGCCGTGGCGGTAGAGCAGGCCGACGCCGATGAGGGGGACGCCGAGGTCGCTGGCGGCCTTGAGGTGGTCCCCGGCGAGGATGCCGAGGCCGCCGGAGTACTGGGGCAGGGCGGCCGTGATGCCGAACTCGGGCGAGAAGTAGGCGACGGCACGTGGCAGGTGCCCGTCGTTCCTGGCCTGCTCCTGGAACCAGCGGTCCCCGGTGACGTAGTCCCGCAGGTCGTCGGCCGCCTCGTCGAGCCGCCGCAGGAAGTCCGCGTCGTCGGCGAGCTCGACGAGCCGTGCGGGCGGCACCTCGCCGAGGAGCCGCACGGGGTCGCAGCCGGACGCCTCCCACAGCCGTGGGTCGACGGACGCGAAGAGGTCACGGGTGCGCGGGTGCCAGGACCAGCGCAGGTTGCGGGCCAGCTCGGCCAGCCGGCCGAGGGGCTCGGGAAGGACGGGACGTACGGTGAATCGACGGATGGCCTTCACTGCGACTCCACCTCTGCGGGGAATGCCTTACGTATCGACACGTATCGACCTACGCGTCGACGGTAGCGGTGATCGGGCCTCGGCAACTACGGCGCGCGGACGGGCGCAGTCGGGGTGCGGGGCGGGGTGTGCGGGGTGCGGTGGGGCCGGTTCCGGCCGTGGTCACCGGTATGCCGGGCCCGGTCCGGTGTCCCAGAGCCGGGTCGCGCGCCGCCCGGCCGTGTGACGCGGCCATCCGCCGCCCGGGTCGAGATCGCGGACGAAACTCACCCAGGCGGCGTGCATCGCGTCGGCCAGGGGCTGCGGCGGGGACTCGCCCGCGGCGGCGGTGACGCCCTCCGCGCCCAGCAGGTCGAAGGCGAAGGGCAGGTCGAGGCAGTGGAAGGCGAGACCCTCCGTTTCGCCGGGTACCGGCGTGGGCCAGGTGAACTCGTACAGCCATGTGGGGTGCGCGCGCCGGGCGCGCGCCCGCGCGATCGCGAGGGTCGGGCCCCGGAAGACGAGATCGGTCAGCTCCTGACCGCCGAACGCGTGGAACTCGTGCCGCGTATGGCCGAGAAGCAGCGGTGTCCCTGCGGCGAGGGTGCCCTCCGTGAGCTCGGTGAGCGTCGGCCTCGGAATCAGCTCGCCGTCCACGACCGGCCCGAGCAGCGGGCCGGGCAGCCGCTCGCGGCCGGGGCCCGGCGCGGTCAGCTCGTCCTGGAGGGCGAGCAGCCGGTCGTCGGGCAGGGGGCGGAGGGCCGCCGCCGTGGCGGGCACGCCCGTGCGCCGGGTGAACAGCTCGGCCACGGCGGGGCCGACCCAGCGCTCCTGGGGGTCGATCAGCGAGCCGGACATGGATATCGCCGCGCGGAACAGGCCGCGGGCGGCGGGCGTGGCGAGCAGCGTCTGGACGGCGCCGCCGCCCGCCGACTGCCCGGCGACCGTGACCGCGGCGGGGTCGCCGCCGAACGCCGCGATGTTGTCGCGCACCCACTCCAGGGCGGCGAGCCAGTCGCGTACGCCGCGGTTGTCCGGGGCGTCGGCCAGGTGCAGGAAGCCCTCGATGCCGAGCCGGTAGCCGAGCGAGACGAGGAGGACGCCGTCGCGGTTGAACGCGGCCCCGTCGTACCAGGGGCTCGCCGCGGACCCGGCGACGTAGCCGCCGCCGTGGATCCAGACCAGGACGGGCAGCGCGGTTCCCGCGTCCGCGGCGGGCGTGAAGACGTTCAGGTTGAGGATGCCCGTGCCGGGGACCGACGGCTCGGGAACGGTCGCTCCGTCGCCGAAGCCGCGGCGCTGCGCGGTCGGCCCGTAGGCCGTGGCGTCCAGCGGCGCGGTCCACGGGCCGGGCGGCACGGGCGGCGCGAAGCGGAGGGCGCCGACGGGCGGCGCCGCATACGGAACGCCGAGGAACCGGTCACCGCTCGCGCGACGCTCGCCGCGGACGGGGCCGTGGGTGGTGACGACGACGGGGGCGGGGCCGTGACTCCCCTCTCGCCGTGCGTTCCGTGCACTCATCGGCCAGCTTCCCCGTTCGTCCGTCTCATGAGTCCGGGGGGATCGTGCCAGATTTACGCGACCTGCGAACAGTTCAACAACCCATAGGGCATATGCGAATTGGGACCGGTCCGGCCATTCATGGCGGGACCGGTCTTGCATGCGCCCTTACGCACTAGTAGTTAACAAAGCGCCGGATTGCGCACCCGAAGGCTGTGGGAAGGCTCCTCCGGTACGCACTCGGCCCACGGGCCGGCACGCACCGCGGAAGCCTCCACACCCACGTATCCGTGCACGCGGACAGGAGCGGTCAGACATGCCTCTAGGCTCACCCCCGCCAGACACGTCGGCGCAGCCCCCTCAGACCCCTCAGCCCTCGCAGCCCACCATCCCCGTCCAGGACGTAGGACCCGCCGTCCACGGCGGGCGAAAACCGGCGAAGGCGGTCCCTGGAGAAACGTTCCAGGTCACCGCCACGGTCTTCCGCGAAGGGCACGAGGCCGTCGCCGCCAACGTCGTCCTGCGCGGTCCCGACGGGCGCCCAGGACCATGGACCCCCATGCGGGAGCTCGCGCCCGGCACCGACCGGTGGGGCGCCGACGTCACTCCGGACGCCGAGGGGCGCTGGACGTACGCGGTGGAGGCGTGGGGCGATCCGGTCACGACCTGGCGCCACCACGCGCGGATCAAGATACCCGCGGGCCTCGACACGGACCTGGTCCTGGAGGAGGGCGCCCGCCTCCACGAGCGGGCCGCTTCCGGCGTCCCCCGCACCGAACGGGCCGCCGTCCTCGACGCGGCACGGGCGCTGCGCGACACGGGCCGCTCACCGGCGGCCCGTCTCGCTGCCGCGCTCACCCCGGAGGTGCGGTCGGCGCTCGCGCGGCATCCGCTGCGCGAATTCGTCACCGCTTCCGAGGAGTTGCCGCTTCTCGTGGAGCGGCAGCGGGCTCTTTTCGGGTCCTGGTACGAGTTCTTCCCGCGCTCGGAGGGTGCCGTCGTCGAGGAGGACGCCCCGCCCGTCTCGGGGACGTTCCGTACCGCGGCCGAACGGCTGCCCGCCATCGCCGGGATGGGCTTCGACGTCGTCTATCTCCCGCCGATCCACCCCATCGGCTCCACCTTCCGCAAGGGTCCCGACAACTCCCTCTCGGTGGGCCGGTACGACGTGGGCGTGCCCTGGGCGATCGGTTCCCCGGAGGGGGGTCACGACGCGGTCCACCCGGACCTCGGGACGCTCGACGACTTCGACGCGTTCGTGCGCCGGGCCGGTGAGCTCGGCCTCGAAGTCGCCCTGGACTTCGCTCTGCAGTGTTCGCCGGACCATCCGTGGGTGGAGAAGCATCCCGAGTGGTTCCGCCGGCGGGCGGACGGCTCCATCGCGTACGCCGAGAACCCGCCGAAGAAGTACCAGGACATCTATCCGATCGCCTTCGACCAGGACATGCCGGGGCTGATCGCCGAGACCGTACGGCTGCTGCGGTTCTGGATGGCCCACGGCGTGCGCGTCTTCCGCGTCGACAACCCGCACACCAAGCCCGTCGTGTTCTGGGAGCGGGTGCTCGCCGAGGTCAACGCCACCGACCCCGACGTCGTCTTCCTCGCCGAGGCGTTCACGCGGCCCGCGATGATGCGGACCCTGGCGGCCATCGGCTTCCAGCAGTCGTACACCTACTTCACCTGGCGCAACGACAAGGCGGAACTCACCGACTACCTCACCGAGTTGTCGCGCGAGACGGCCCACTTCCTGCGCCCCAACTTCTTCGTGAACACCCCGGACATCCTGCACGCCTACCTCCAGGACGGCGGCCGGCCCGCCTTCGAGGTGCGGGCCGTGCTCGCCGCCACGCTGTCGCCGACGTGGGGCGTCTACAGCGGATTCGAGCTGTGCGAGAACACCCCTGTGCGGCCCGGCAGCGAGGAGTACCTGCACTCGGAGAAGTACCAACTCCGGCCCCGCGACTGGGAAGGGACCGCCCGCCGGGGCGAGACGATCGCCCCGCTGATCACCGCGCTGAACCGGCTCCGGCGGGCCAGTCCCGCCCTCCGGCAACTGCGCGACCTGCACTTCCACGAGACGGACAAGGAAGCGGTGATCGCGTACTCGAAGACGGCCGCGGACGAGCACGGATCGAACACGGTTCTGGTGGTCGTGAACCTCGACCCGCACCACACCCAGGAGGCCACGGTCTCGTTGGACATGCCGCAACTCGGCCTCGAATGGCACGAGTCCGTGCCGGTGCGCGACGAGCTCACCGGCGAGACCTACCACTGGGGCAGGGCCAACTACGTGCGCCTCGAACCGGGCCGCGCCCCCGCGCACA
>NZ_JBFAHP010000049.1:0-60515 GCF_040654255.1 Streptomyces sp. NPDC050732 | reverse complement strand
GGACGAGCACTAGGCGCAGCCCCCGCGCGAGCTCGCACGTACCCCCGCGGCCCCGCCCCACAGGCGAGCACTAGGCGCAGCCCCCCCGGGCGAGCTCGCACGTACCCCCGCGCCCCCGCCCCACAGGCGAGCACTAGGCGCAGCCCCCCGGCGATCTCGCACACACCCCGCGCCCCCGCCCCCCCAGACGGACAGAACGCGCGGCCCGCGCGCAGCGCGACCCGCAGGGGTTGTCTGACGGGGCGTCAGACCGCACCATGGCGGCAGCACTCCGCATGACGGAGCGTCAGGTCCAGACGGAGGGTGGGTGAGGCTCGTGCTCGGTTACGGGATGCAGTTGCCGGTTCAGTCGCAGAGTTCGCTGTACGTCGAGCCGTGGGAAGCCGAAGCCGGCCCCCAAGACCTCGTCGAGATCGCCCGCACCGCGGACCGCACCGGCTTCGCCTACCTCGCCACCTGCGACCACGTCGCCATCCCGCGCCGCCTGGCCGACGCGATGGGCACCGTCTGGTACGACCCCGTCGCGACCCTCGCCCACCTCGCCGCCGTCACCGAGAACGTCCGCCTCCTGAGCCACGTCGCCATCGTCGGCCTGCGCCACCCCCTCCTCTCCGCCAAGCAGTACGCCACCCTCGACCACCTCAGCGGCGGCCGCCTGATCCTCGGGGTCGGCGCCGGTCACGTACAGGAGGAGTTCGAGGCGCTCGGCGTCGACTTCGGGCGGCGCGGCCCGATCCTGGACGAGACGATCGACGCGCTGAGGGCGGCCCTCGGCCCGGAGGAGTATCCCGAGCATCACGGCCGGCACTTCGACTTCCGCGATCTGGCGCAGCGGCCCCGCCCCGCCCAGCCCCGCGTCCCCGTCTGGGTCGGCGGCTCCTCGCCCGCCGCCCTGCGCAGGGCGGCCACCCGCGGCGACGGCTGGCTCCCGCAGGGCGACCCGCGCGACGCGCTGCCCGCGCGGATAGCCCGGCTCAGGCGGCTGCGGGAGGAGGCGGGGATCGAGGAACCGGTCACCGTCGGCGCGATCACCGAGGTGCTGTACGTGGGTGAGCCGGCCCACCCCGTGGGCCGCCGCACGCTCTCCGGGAAGCCCGCAGCCCTCGCCGAGTCCCTGCGCGAGTACGCCGCGATGGGCGTCGACCAGATCCAGGTGCGCTTCCGCAGCCGGAGCCGTACCGAACTCACCGATCAGATGGCGGCGTTCGCTACGAACGTGGCCCCGCACCTCGACCACTGACACCCCGACCACTGACACCCCGACCACACAGAGTAAGGACCGCGACATGGGCAAGCTCGACGGCCGCGTCATCATCGTGACCGGCGCCGCGCGCGGACAGGGCGAGCAGGAGGCGCGCCTCTTCGTGGAGGAGGGTGCCCGCGTCGTCGTCGCCGACGTGCTCGACGAACAGGGCGAGGCGCTCGCCGAGGAGCTGGGTGGGGACTCCGCGGCCTACGTCCACCTGGACGTAGGAGTGGAGGCGGACTGGCAGGCCGCCACGGCCGCCGCGAAGGACGCCTTCGGGAAGGTCGACGGGCTCGTGAACAACGCCGGCATCCTCCGGTTCAACGAAATCGTCAGCACCCCGCTCGAAGAGTTCAAGGAGATCATCCAGGTCAACCAGATCGGCTGTTTCCTCGGCATCCGCACCGTCGCGCCCGAGATCGGCGCCGCGGGCGGCGGCACGATCGTGAACACGGCCTCCTACACGGCGCTCACGGGCATGGCGTATGTGGGCGCGTACGCCGCGACCAAGCACGCCATCCTCGGTCTCACCCGGGTCGCCGCCCTGGAGCTGGCCGCCAGGAACATCCGCGTCAACGCCGTGTGCCCGGGGGCCGTCGACACCCCCATGACCAACCCGGCGCAGCTGGACCCCGCCGCCGACCCCACGGAGGCGCGGGAGGCCGTCGCGGAGCTCTACAAGAAGCTCGTGCCGCTCGGGCGGATCGGGCGGCCCCAGGAGGTGGCCGCGCTGGCGCTCTTCCTGACCGGGGACGACTCGGCGTACATCACGGGGCAGCCGTTCGTCGTCGACGGCGGCTGGCTGGCCGGGGTCAGCGTGATCTGACGGGCCGTCGGCAATGGTCGCCCGCAACGGCCGCCCCAGCCCTTGACGCCCCTCCCGCGCCAGTGGAACAGTCGACGCATCGCGATCTGACGGTTCGTCAGAAACCGTCGGACCCTCACGAGGACGGTGAACCTCCTTGGAATTCGGTCTCTTTGTACAGGGATACGTGCCCGCCCAGCGGGCCAAGGTCGACCCCGAAGCGGAGCACAAGGCGCTCATCGAGGAGACCGAGTACGTCATCCAGGCGGACAAGTCCGGCTTCAAGTACGCCTGGGCCTCCGAGCACCACTTCCTGGAGGAGTACTCACACCTCTCCGCCAACGACGTCTTCCTCGGCTACCTCGCCCACGCCACCGACCGCATCCACCTGGGCTCCGGCATCTTCAACCCGCTCGCGCCCGTGAACCACCCGGTGAAGGTCGCCGAGAAGGTCGCCATGCTCGACCATCTCTCTGAAGGGCGCTTCGAGTTCGGGACGGGGCGCGGTGCGGGTTCGCACGAGATCCTCGGCTTCATGCCGGGCATCACGGACATGAACCACACCAAGGAGATCTGGGAAGAGACCATCGCCGAGTTCCCCAAGATGTGGCTCCAGGAGGAGTACGTCGGCTTCCAGGGCAAGCACTGGTCGCTGCCGCCCCGCAAGATCCTGCCGAAGCCGTACGGGACGTCGCACCCGGCCATGTGGTACGCCGCCGGGTCCCCCTCCTCGTACGCCATGGCGGGCAAGAAGGGGCTCGGGGTCCTCGGGTTCAGCGTGCAGAAGGTCTCCGACATGGAGTGGGTGGTCGAGTCGTACAAGACGGCCGTGAAGGAGGCCGAGGCGATCGGCGGCTTCGTCAACGACAACGTCATGGTGACGTCGACGGCGATCTGCGCGGAGACGCACGCCAAGGCCGTCGAGATCGCCGTCGGCGGCGGTCTCAACTACCTCCAGTCGCTGCTGTTCCGCTACCACGACACCTTCCCCCGGCCCGAAGGCATCCCCGAGTGGCCCGAGCTGCTCCCCGACTACACGGAGGAGCTCATCGAACTCCTCATCGCCGAGGAGCTGATGATCTGCGGCGACCCGGACGAGGTGCTCACGCAGTGCAAGCGGTGGGAGCAGGCCGGGGCGGACCAGCTCAGCTTCGGGCTGCCGATCGGGATCTCGCCCGAGGACACGAAGAACACGATCAAGCTGATCGGTGAGCACGTGATTCCGAAGATCGACACGGATCCCGTCCACCGCACTACGCGATTCCGGCAGGCCGCCGGGGCGTAGTCCCTGACCGCCCCGGCTTCCCCTCCCGGACGGAGGCCGGGGCCCTTGCCGGGCGGGGAGCGGAGCGGTGGTCGCCGTCACGGGGCTCCGCCCCGGACCCCGTCCATCGCCCTGCGGGCTCGTCCTCAAACGCCGGACGGGCTGACAATCCCGCCCCCCCCGTGCGTGCTTCGAACCTGCCCTCGCCCGCCCTCCGAAAGGGGACCTCCCGTCATGCTCGACCACCTCATCAAGGGCGCGACCGTCGTCGACGGGACCGGCGCCCCCGCCCGCGTCGCCGACGTCGGGATACGGGACGGGCGGACAAGCGTCGTCGCCGAGCCGGGCACCGTCGCCGAGGAGGCAAGGACCAGTGAGGACGCCCGGGGCCGGGTCCTCGCGCCCGGGTTCGTCGATCCGCACACGCACTACGACGCCCAGCTGTTCTGGGACCCGTACGCGACGCCGTCGCTCAACCACGGCGTGACGACGGTCGCGGGCGGCAACTGCGGGTTCACGCTCGCGCCGCTGCACCCGGACCGGCCCGGCGACGCCGACTACACGCGGCGGATGATGTCGAAGGTCGAGGGCATGTCGCTGGTGGCACTCGAAGAGGGCGCGCCGTGGTCGTGGAGCTCCTTCGGGGAGTACCTGGACGCCCTCGAAGGGCGCATCGCCGTCAACGCCGGGTTCATGGTGGGGCACTGCGCCCTGCGCCGGTACGTGATGGGGGCGGACGCCGTCGGGGGGCAGCCCACGCCCGCCCAGCTGGAGGAGATGCTGGGCCTCTTCCACGCGGCGATGGACGCGGGCGCCTGGGGGCTCTCCACCACCCAGTCGTCCACCCACTCGGACGGCGACGGGCAGCCCGTCGCCTCCCGGCACGCGAAGCCCGACGAGCTCCTCGCGCTCTCCCGTGCCGTCGCCGACCACGAGGGCACACAGATCGAGGCGATCGTCGCGGGCTGTCTCGACCAGTTCAGCGACGACGAGATCGACCTGCTCGTCGAGATGAGCGCGGCGGCGGGCAGGCCGCTCAACTGGAACGTGCTCACCATCGATGCCGCCGTCCCCGAGCGCGTGCCCCGCCAGCTCGTGCCGAGCGAGCGCGCCCGCAAGGCCGGCGGCCGCGTCGTCGCGCTCACCATGCCGATCCTCACGCCCATGAACATGTCGCTCGGCACGTTCTGCGCCCTCAACCTCATCCCGGGCTGGGGCGACATCCTCGGCCTTCCCGTGCCCGAGCGGATCGCGAAGCTCCGCGACCCGCAGGTGCGCGCGGAGATGCTGCGGCACGCGGGCAGCAAGGAGGCGGGCGTCTTCCGGCGGCTCGCCCGCTTCGACCGGTACGTCATCGGAGACACGTACTCCGAGGCGAACCAGGGCCTCACCGGGCGCGTCGTCGGCGACCTCGCGGCCGAGCGCGGGCAGGAGCCGTTCGAGTGCCTGGTCGGGATCTGCGCGGCCGACGACCTGCGTACTGTCCTGTGGCCGATGCCCACCGACAACGACCCCGACTCGTGGGCGCTGCGCGCCGAGGCGTGGCAGCACGAGGACGTCCTGCTCGGCGGCTCCGACGCGGGCGCGCACCTGGACCGCATGTGCGGCGCCCCGTACACGACGCGCTTCATCGGCGACTGCCTGCGCGGCCGCAGGCTGGTCGGCCTCGAACAGGCCGTGAAGATGCTCACCGACGATCCGGCCCAGCTGTTCGGGCTGCGCGAGCGCGGCCGGATCGCCGAGGGCTACCACGCCGACCTCGTCCTCTTCGACCCCGAGCGGATCGACGCGGGCAAGGCCACCCTCGTCCACGACCTGCCCGGCGACAGCCCACGCCTGGACTCCAAGGCGATCGGCGTCAACGCGGTCTGGGTCAACGGGGTCGAGACGATCCGCGAGGACGTGGTGACCGGCGCGGTGCCGGGCAAGGTGCTGCGCTCCGGGCGCGACACCAGGACGGTGAGCACCAAGTGAGCGGAGCCGGGCGGGCGCGGCGGCTGTTCATCGGGGGCGAGTGGGTCGAACCGGACCGCGGCCACCACGAGGTGGTGAACCCGGCCACCGAGCAGGTCGTCGGCCTCGCGCCCGAGGCGAGCCCCGAGCAGGTCCTGGCGGCCGCGGCGGCGGCCCGCGAGGCCTTCGCGAGCTGGTCGCGGACGACGCCCGAGGAGCGCGCGGCGGTACTGTCCCGGACCGCCGCGATCCTGCGGCGCGACTCCGCCGCGTACGCCGAACTCGCGCGGGCCGAGAGCGGCGCCACGACCGCGACGGCGCACGGCATGCAAGTGGCGGTGGCGGTGGCGCGCTTCGAGCGGTACGCGAAGGGGGCGCTGGAGCCGGTCGAGACGGCGCTCCCGCCGCAGATCAACGAGGCCGGGCCCATGGGGAGAGCGGGCGTCATGGGGGCGCTCGCCGTCCGCCGCCCCGTCGGCGTCGTCACCTGCATCACCTCCTACAACAACCCGTGGGCCAACCCCGCGGGCAAGGTGGCCCCCGCCCTCGCGATGGGCAACACGGTCGTCGTGAAGCCCGCACCGCAGGACCCCCTGTCGGTGTACGGGATGGCGGCGGCCCTCGCGGAGGCAGGCGTCCCGCCCGGCGTGGTGAACGTCGTCTCCGGCACGGACGTGGCCGTCGGCGAGGCGGCCGTCGCGTCCCCCGACGTCGACATGGTGAGCTTCACCGGCTCGACCGCCGTCGGACAGCGCATCGGCGAGGTGTGCGGCCGCACCATGAAGCGCCAGCTGCTGGAACTCGGCGGCAAGGGCGCGGCGATCGTCCTCGACGACGCGGACCTGGACGCGGCGGTGGCGGGCATCGGCACGACGTTCTCCTTCTACAGCGGCCAGATCTGCACGGCCCCGACGCGCGTCATCGTCCAACGGGGCGTGTACGAGGAGCTGCTGGGCAAGCTCGCCGCCTACGCCGGGTACCTGACGGTCGGTGACCCCGCCGCGCCCGGCACCGTCGTCGGCCCGGTGATCTCCGCCGCCCACCGCGACCGCGTCGAGGCGTACGTCGAGGACGGCCGCAAGGAGGGCGCACGCGTCGTCACCGGCGGCGAACGCCCGCCGCTCGCCACCGGCTTCTACGTCACCCCGACCCTCCTCGCCGACTGCACCCCCGACATGCGGGTGGTCCGCGAGGAGATCTTCGGCCCCGTGGTCTCCGTCGTCCCCTTCGACGCCCCCACCCCCGAGGAGGCCGAAGAAACGGCGATCACCCTCGCCAACGACAGCGACTACGGCCTCATCGACTACGTCTGGTCGGGCGACATCGCCCGCGCCTTCCGCATCGCCCACCGCCTGCGCGCGGGCGGCGTCGGCGTGAACACGATCGGGCGCAACATGGAGGCCCCCTTCGGCGGCTTCAAGAAGAGCGGAGTGGGCCGCGACGTGGGCTCGTACGCCCTGCACGCATACAGCGAACTGCAGTCGCTGGTCTGGCCGGGGTGAGGGGCCCGGCCCTGCCGGACACGTCCTAGTCGCCCAGGAAGATCGGATTCGTGAACGCGCACAACGGGCCCGGGAGGCCCGGTGTCGTCGGGGGGTGGCGGAGTTCTGCTCGTACGTATGCCGCGTAGGACGGTGTCGTGCGCCACTCCAGGGTGGCCGTGCCGGAGACGGGGACGGTGGGGCCCGTGTGCAGGACGCCCTGGTCGGTGATGAAGCGGGGGGTGCAGCCGGGCGCGCCCTTCACCTCCAGGCGGACCGTGACCGGGGCGTCGCGTTCGGCGTCGAGGCGGCCGCCGATGCCCGCGTGGCCGCCCTTGCCGCCCGCCGCCGTGAAAGTGAGCTCGACGGATTTCGACTCGGCGATGTAGGAGCGGCCGCGGCGGATGCCGTCCTGGATGGCCTCGCGGGTCAGGTCGTCGGCGAGGACGACGGTCTGCGGGCCGCCGACGCGGTCGGGGTCGCGGTGCGCGTCGCTGTTGCCCATGGCCGGGATCCACGGCCTGCCGCCCCGCACCGACGTGACGAGCATGCTGTCCCAGTCGGCGAGGGAGACCTCGTCGTCGGGCGTGTACGCGCCGTTCCACACCTCGACCGCGTCCGCCTCGCCGAAGCCGAACTTCCAGTTGCAGCCGACGCAGGTGGCGTGCGGGTGGGCGGGGACGACGAGGCCGCCCGCGTCGCGGATCCTGCGGGCGTACCTGCCGAAGCGGTTGTCGCGGGCACGGTAGCGCCAGTCGACGAACGTGCCGGGGTCCGTGCCGAGGGCGACGAGGTGGCCGTTCCGCGTCGTCACCTCCTCGCCGAGGAGGATCAACAGGTCGTCGCCCGCCTCCGCCGCCCAGTGCGCGTGTGCCGAGTGCGTGTTGTGCTCGGAGCTGTTGATGAAGTCGAGGCCCGCCGCGCGGGCCAGGGCGGCGATCTCGGCGAGGGTGCGCCTGCCGTCCGAGTGCACGGAGTGCAGGTGGCAGTCGCCGCGGTACCAGGCGCGGCCGCGGCCCTTCGCGCGCTCCGGCGGGTAGACGGGTTTCGGGGTGCGGCCCGGCGCGCCGTAGGTGAGGGTGATCGTCACCTCGTACGGGAGGCCTTCGGGGGCGACCGTGTACGGGCCGAGCGCGATGTGCCAGGTGCCCGCGCGGATCCGGCCCGGCAGGTAGCCGGGCGTCGCGTCGTCGGCGCGGATGAAGAACTCCGTGCGCGCGCCGCCGGACCAGCCGCGGAAGCCCTTCCCGCCGAGCTCCGTGCCGCGCTCGTCGAAGACGCCGATGTCGAGGGCGTTGCCCTGGGTGCCGGGCGGCACGGCCGGCTTCTGGTAGGTGTACGAGGCGTGGAACTCGCGTACGCCGTCCGGGACTTCGACCGGCAGGTACACGAAGTCGGGCGAGCCGGGCGGGAGCGTCCCGCGGACCGTTCTCGTCTCCTTGCTCCCCGGTGCCCTGTCCCCCGCGGGAGCGCGCCGCTCGGCGCCGCTTGCGAAGCTCACGCTGCCCAACGTAAGCGCGGCGGCGGCTCCCGTCACGAACAGTCCGCGCCGGTTCGGTCCCTTGTGTGCCGGGTGTTCTGCGTTCTCGCACATGCTGCGGCTCCCCAGGGTGTCGGTGGTGACGTGGGTGGTGCGTGCAACCCTGGTATTGAGCCGTGAACTGCGCGGCAAGGGAAGGCGAGTGACGGTTTTCCACCCGGTGGCCGAGGAACGCCGACGAACGCCGACGAACGCGGACGGGCACGGGAGGGCCGGGCTCAGGTCTCCGTCGCTCCCGCCGCCAGCAGTGCCGCCACCGTCTCCGGGTGCGGGCCCGAAGCGCCCTGGCGGGCCCAGCGCAGCGGCGCGCTCCCCGTGCCGTCGTCCTCGCGGAGGTTCGGGTCGGCGCCGTGCGCGAGGAGTTCGCGGACGGTGTCGACGTGGCCCCAGGCGGCGGCCCCGCACAGCGGCGTGCCGTCGGTGAGGCCGCGGCTCTCGGTGTCGGGCCGGGCGCCCGCCCGCAGCAGGACCCGCACCGTGCCGGCCGCGCCGTGCACCGAGGCGGCGTTCAGGGGCGTCGTGCCGTCGGCGTCGGGGAGTTCCGGATCGGCGCCCGCACGCAGCAAGGAGCGGACCTTGGCCGTCGCGCCGAGCGACGCGGCGAACACGAGCTCCCTGGTCAGCTTCTTCTGCCGGCGTCTCTTCACGCGGGTCAGGTTAATGAGCGCACAGGCATGGACCAACCGACTTTCCCGGGGTAGGAAGAGTGCCCCGACACTCCCGGAGGGCTCCGTGCGCATCTCCGCGACGCTGCACATGACCGACAGGACGATCACGCCGGTACGCCTGGCCGGGGAACTGGAGCGCCGCGGCTTCGCCGGGCTCTACCTCCCCGAGCACACCCACATCCCGGTCCCGCGCGAAACGCCCTACCCGGGCGGTGAACTGCCGGCGGAGTGCGCCCGCATGCTCAGCCCCTTCATCGCCCTCGCCCAGGCCGCCGCCGTCACCGAACGCATCGCCCTCGGCACGAACATCGCCCTGGTCGCCCAGCACGACCCCATCGACCTCGCCAAGCAGATCGCGACCCTCGACCACCTCTCCGGCGGCCGCGTCACCCTCGGCATCGGCTACGGCTGGAACCGCGAGGAGGCCGAGGACCACGGTGTCCCGTGGCCGCGGCGCAGGGAGTTCGTGCGGGACCGGATGGCGGTCATGCGGGCGCTGTGGGCGGAGCAGCCGAAGGCGTACGAGAGCGAGTTCGGCGCCGTCCGGGCGAGCGAGGTCCATCCGAAGCCGCGGCGGGTGCCCAGGAAGCGGCTCGCGAAGGGGCCGCTGTCCGGGCCGCGCACGCTCATCGGCGGGGCCGCGGGGCCCGGCCTGTTCGCGCACGTCGCGGAGTACGCGGACGGCTGGATGCCCGTCGGCGGCAGCGGCCTGCGCGAGGCGCTGCCCGTGCTCAGGTCGGCGTGGGCGGACGCGGGGCGCGAGGCCGACGACCTGTACGTGGCGGTGACGGCGGTCGAGCCGGACCCGGGCAAGCTCGCGTACTACGAGGACCTCGGCGTGGACGAGGTGATCGTGCAGCTGCCCCCGGCGGGGGAGGCGGAGGTGTGCGCGGCGCTCGACGGGCTCGGACGGTACGTCGCCCCGTGACGCCCCGTGTCCGTACGGAGTGTCCGTACGGAGTGTCCGTACGGACGGAAGCATCCGGCGGAGGCAGGTGTTCTCGCTCGTATGCTCGGAGACATGACCAACAGCGCGCAGCCCCCCGGACCCGGACGACCCACCGCGAACGCCATGCGGCGCGCGCTGAAGAGGGCCAGGGACGGCGTCGCGCTCGACGTGACGGAAGCCGCGGTCCTGCTGCAGGCGCGGGGCGCGGATCTCGACGACCTCACGGCGTCCGCGGCCCGGGTGCGGGACGCGGGGCTCGACGCGGCGGGCAGGACCGGCGTCATCACGTACTCGAAGAGCGTGTTCATCCCGCTCACCCGGCTCTGCCGCGACAAGTGCCACTACTGCACGTTCGCGACCGTGCCCGGCAAGCTGCGCCGCGACGGCCACGGCATGTTCATGTCCCCGGACGAGGTCCTGGACATCGCCCGGCGCGGGGCCGAACTGGGCTGCAAGGAAGCCCTCATCACCCTCGGCGACAAGCCCGAGGACCGCTGGCCCGAGGCCCGCGAGTGGCTGGAGGCGGAGGGGTACGACGACACCATCGCGTACGTCCGCGCCATCTCGATCCGCATCCTGGAGGAGACGGGACTCCTCCCGCACCTCAACCCGGGCGTCATGACGTGGACGGACTTCCAGCGCCTCAAGCCCGTCGCGCCCAGCATGGGCATGATGCTGGAGACGACGTCGGAGCGGCTGTGGAGCGAGCCGGGGCAGCCGCACTACGGCTCCCCGGACAAGGAACCGGCTGTCCGGCTGCGGGTCCTTGAGGACGCGGGCCGCTCGTCCGTGCCCTTCACCAGCGGGCTGCTCATCGGGATCGGCGAGACGTACGAGGAGCGCGCCGACTCGCTGTTCGCGCTGCGCCGCGTCGCCCGCTCGTACCACGGCGTCCAGGAGCTGATCATCCAGAACTTCCGCGCCAAGCCGGACACGGCGATGCGCGGCATGCCCGACGCGGAGATCGACGACCTGGTCGCCACGATCGCCGTCGCCCGGCACATCATGGGCCCGGCCGGAAACATCCAGGCGCCGCCGAACCTCATCGCGGGGGAGTACGAGCGGCTGATCGGCGCCGGCATCGACGACTGGGGCGGCGTCTCGCCCGTCACCATCGACCACGTCAACCCCGAGAAGCCCTGGCCGAAGCTCGACGAGCTCGCCGAGCGGTCCGCCGCCGCCGGCTTCCGCCTCGCCGAACGGCTCTGCGTCTACCCGGAGTTCGTGCAGCGCGGCGAGCCCTGGCTCGACCCGCGCCTCCTGCCGCACCTGCGGGCCCTCGCCGACCCCGAGACCGGCCTCGCACGGCCCGACGCGGTGGTCGAGGGCCACCCGTGGCAGGAGCCCGACGAGGGGTACGTCGCCTCGTCCGGCCGCACCGACCTGCACCGCACCATCGACACGGACGGCCGCACCTCCGACCGGCGCGACGACTTCGACGAGGTGTACGGCGACTGGGAGGCCCTGCGCGAGCAGGCGGCGCCCGGCATGGTGCCGTCCCGCATCGACGGCGACGTGCGCGCGGCCCTGAAGCAGGCCGCCGACGACCCGACCAAGCTGACCGACGACGAGGCGCTGGCGCTGTTGCACGCCGACGGGCCCGCGCTCGACGCGCTCTGCTCGGTCGCGGACGACATCCGCAAGACGGTCAACGGCGACGACGTCACGTACATCGTCACCCGCAACATCAACTTCACCAACGTCTGTTACACCGGCTGCCGCTTCTGCGCCTTCGCGCAGCGCAGGACGGACGCCGACGCCTACACGCTCTCCCTCGACCAGGTCGCCGACCGGGCCGCGCAGGCCTGGGACGTCGGCGCCGTCGAGGTGTGCATGCAGGGCGGCATCCACCCCGACCTGCCGGGCACCGCCTACTTCGACATCGCGCGGGCGGTGAAGGAACGCGTGCCGGACATGCACGTGCACGCCTTCTCGCCGATGGAGGTCGTCAACGGCGCCACCCGCACCGGCCTGTCCATCCGCGAGTGGCTCACCGCCGCGAAGGAGGCGGGCCTCGGCTCCATCCCCGGCACGGCCGCCGAGATCCTCGACGACGAGGTGCGCTGGATCCTCACCAAGGGCAAACTGCCCACGGCCACCTGGATCGAGGTCATCAAGACCGCGCACGAGCTGGGCATCCGCTCCTCGTCCACGATGATGTACGGCCACGTGGACCAGCCCCGCCACTGGCTCGGCCACTTCCGCACGCTGGCCGCCATCCAGCAGGAGACCGGCGGCTTCACGGAGTTCGTGACGCTGCCCTTCATCCACACGAACGCGCCCGTCTACCTCGCCGGTATCGCCCGCCCGGGCCCGACCACCCGCGACAACCGCGCGGTGACGGCGATGGCCCGCGTGCTGCTCCACCCGCACATCCCCAACATCCAGACCAGCTGGGTGAAGCTGGGCCAGGAGGGCGCCGCCGAGATGCTGCGCTCCGGCGCGAACGACCTCGGCGGAACCCTGATGGAGGAGACAATCTCCCGTATGGCGGGCTCCAGTTACGGCTCCTACCGCTCCGTCGAGGACCTGGTCGCCATCGCGCAGGCGGCAGGCCGCCCCGCGAAGCCGCGCACCACCCTGTACGGGGAGGTACCGGAGGAGCGCCAGCAGGCGGCCCTGGCCTCGGACGGCCACTTGCCGGAACTGCTGCCGGTGGTGGAGGGCTGATGTAAGGGGCGCGGGGAACTGCGCGACCAGCCAGAGCGGACCCGCGGTCGAACTCTCAGCCGGGAAAGTCCTCGCCGAAGTACGTCCCCCTCCAGTTGATCTCCTTGCCGTCCGAGCCCCGCTCGGGCGCCCCGAGCGCCGCAGGGCCGAAGGAGGCCGCACCCCGCGCAGCGGGGCCGGACGGTGTGCCCCGCAGTATCCACACCGCCCCCGAGTCCGGACGGGCCCCGTCCTCGCCGGGCGCGCCCACCGCCAGCTCGGGGTGCCCGTCACCCGTCAGGTCGGCGAGGCGCAGCGCCCCGCCGAAGCGGTCTCCGGGCTCACCCGCGCCCGGAACGCCGGGCGTGTCCTGGCCGAAGAAGCCCGCGCCCGCGCCCGTCGGGCCGGCGCGCGAGCCGCGCAGCAGCACCACGCCCCCGCGGCCGCCGTCCTTGCCGGGGACGCCGACCGCGATGTCCGCCCGCTCGTCGCCGTCGACGTCGCCCGCGGCGAGCGCGTCGCCGAACCCGTCGCCGGGCGCGGCGATCCCGGGGATGCCCTGGGTGTCGAGGTCGATGAGGGTCCCCGCGCCCTTCGGGCCCGACGGTGAGCCGGGCAGCACGCGGATCTCGCCCGCGGTGTGCTCCAGGCCCTCCGCCATCGGGCCGATCTCCCGGACGGCGAGGTCGCCGTACCCGTCGCCGTCGACGTCGGCCACGACGCCGGCGCCGTTGTAGGTGCCCAGTTCCCTCGGCTCGCGGGCCAGCCCCTTCGAGCGGCCCTTGAAGAAGTAGCCGCGGTCCTGCATCTCCTCGAAGCCCTGGCCGGTGACGACGTCGTCGCGGCCGTCGCCGGTGAGGTCGCCGACGGTGATGGTGCGGGGCGCTTGGCTGTCGCCGTAGGACGAGAGCGGCTTGGCGTCCGTCCTGCGCGGCTTTCCCTCGCGGTCGAACGGCCCGTAGCGGACGGTGAGGTCCGCGGCGAGCAGGTCGGCGTTGCCGTCCCCGTCGAAGTCGCCGCCCCGCACCCCTCCCGCGGGCAGCCTGCTCCCGGTGGTGAGGCCGTCGGGCGAGCCCCACAGGACGGTGCGGCCCGTCGCGAGGTCCGTGTAGCCGTCGCTGTCGAGGTCGCGGGCGAGGGTGTCCGTCCCGAACCGCTCCTCGCGCGCGGCGAGCCGGCCCAGGGGGCCCTTCGTCGTACGGTCGACGACCTGCGGGCGCCGGGCGTCCGGCGCCGTACGCCCGCCGTACACGATCGACACGGAGCCCGCGAGCCGCACGCCGTCGACGGTGCCGAGCGGGGCGGGGACGGCCAGATCCGCGTGGCCGTCCCCGTCGAAGTCGGTGACGACGCGCTTGCCGCGTGCCGGGGCGGGGCCCTCGTCGACCTCCCCCGTGCCCCGGCCGAACACGACCGCGCCCGCGACCAGCGCCGCGAACGCGACGCCTGCCCACCAGGGCCACCAGGACCACGAGAGCCACCGGCGGCGGCCGCGCGGCGTGCGCATCGTCAGCTGCCTCAGCGAGCCAGGAAGTCGCCGAACCGGACGCCCTTGTCGTTGGCGCCGATCGCCGCCGGGCCGAAGGACTTGATGCCCGTGACGGTCAGACCGCCCGCGGCGCCGCGCAGGTGCCAGACGGCGCCCGCGTCGGCGTACGCGCCGTCCTCCAGCGGGGCGGACACGGTCAGGTCGGCCTTGCCGTCCTTGTTCGTGTCGGAGAGCAGGACCTGGCTGCCGAACTTGTCGCCCTTCTCGGCGGCGCCCGGCACACCCTCCGTGGACTGCTGGAAGGCCTGGGAGCCGGTGCCGGTCAGGCCGGAGCGGGAGCCCTTGAGCAGCACGGAGCTGCCGGAGTCCGCGATCGCGTCGATGTCCTCGCCGGGGATGCCGACGGCGACGTCCGCGAAGCCGTCGCCGTTCACGTCGCCCGCGCTGATGGAGGAGCCGAACTCGTCGCCGTCCTCACCGGCGCCGGGGACGCCCGCGGTGTCCTGGGTGATCTTCGCGCTGCGGTCCGAGAGGCCGGACGCCGAGCCGTAGCGGACCAGGACCGTGCCCTTCTGGTACGGCATGTCCTCGAAGTTGTCGCCGATGTCGCGGGTGACGAAGTCGCCGTAGCCGTCGCCGTCGACGTCCGCGACCGCGCCGCCGAGGGAGGGCGCGAGCTTCTGCGAGGTGGTGGCCACGCCGTCCTTGCCGCCCTTCCAGAGCTGGCTCTTGTGCGCCATCTCCTCGAAGCCGTGGCTCGTGACGATGTCGTCGGCGCCGTCGCCGGTCACGTCACCCGTGACGAAGTCGCCGGGGCCGAAGGTCTGGCTCGTGACGACCTGCTGGGTGCTCGCGGCCTTCCCGTCGCGCGTGAACGGGCCGTACGCGACGGTCATGCCCTGGTCGTCGTTGTCCATCGGGTCCTCGGGCTCCGGGTACTCGGCCGTGACCAGGTCGCGCTTGCCGTCGCCGTTGAAGTCACCGGCGGTGACCTGCGCGCCGTTCCAGGCCAGCTCGGCGCTGCCCTCGCCGGTGAGGCCCTGGGCGGAGCCCCACAGGACGACGGACTTGCCGCCGCCGTTGACGACGAGGTCGGTGTGGCCGTCGCCGTCGAGGTCGGCGGCGGCCGTCCGGTTGCCGAACCGGTCGCCGTTCACCGCGTTGCCGGGTACGCCGGGCGTGGCGCGGCTGATGGTCTTGGCGTGCGCGGTGTCCGGGCCCGCGGCCGAGCCGTAGACGATCGAGACGCTGCCGGGGGTGGCGTCGTCGTAGCCGCCGGGCGCGGATATGGCGAGGTCGGCGTATCCGTCGCGGTTGAAGTCGGTGACCGGGGCCTTGGGCGGTACGGGCGCGGCCGCCGCGGTACCGGCGGTGGCGAGGGCGATCGGGGCCGCGAGCGAGGCGACGGCCACGGCGGCGATGAGGGAGCGGCGCACTGGTCCTCCAGAGAGAGTGTGAGTGGTCGATGTTCGGATGGTCGGTGGTGAGGTGCGGGTCAGCTGCCGAGCCGCAGGCCGAACCGGGCGTCCTTCTCGGGGTCGCCGAGCTTGACCGGGCTGAGGGTGCTCGCACCGGTGGTGGTCAGGCCGCCCGCGGAGCCGAAGAGGTTCCACAGGGCGCCCGAGTCGGCGTAGGTGCCGTCCTCGCCGGGGGCCGTGGCGGTCAGGTCGGCCTTGCCGTCCTTGTTCAGGTCGGTGAGGGCCACCCGGCGGCCGAAGTCGTCGCCCGCCTCGGAGACGCCGGGGACTCCGGCGGTGGTCTGGTTGTAGGCGACGGCACCCTTGCCGGTCATGCCGCCGTCGGCCTTGGAGGCGCCCTTGAGGAGGATCACCGCGCCGGTGCCGGTGCTCGCGTCGAGGCTCTCGCCGGGGACGCCGACGGCGACCTCCGCCCTGCCGTCGCCGTTCACGTCGCCCGCGCTGAGGGAGGCGCCGAACGCGTCGTTCTCCTCACTGGCGCCGGGCACGCCCGCGGTGGCCTGGGTGATGACCTTCTTGCGCGCGTCGGTCGGTCCCGTCGAGCTGCCGTACTGGATCGTGATGCTGCCCGGCGCGGAGTCGATCACCTCGGTGACGCTGCCGATGTCGCGGGTGATCAGGTCGCCGTACCCGTCGCCGTCGACGTCGCCGACGGTGCCGCTGTACGCGGTGCCGAGCGGCTTGTAGGTGTGGACGACACCGCTCCTGCCGCCCTTCCAGAAGCGGGCGTCGTGCGTCATCTCCTCGAAGCCGTGCGTGGTGACGATGTCGTCGACGCCGTCGCCCGTCAGGTCGCCCGTGATGAAGGAGGCGAGGCCGGAGGGGCCGTCGCTCGTGGTGATGCTGTCCTTCGTGGCGGGCTTGCCGTCGCGGGTGAACGGGCCGTACTGGATGGTCATCCCGGAGATGTCGGGGTCGTCGTTCGGGACGTCGTTGACGACCAGGTCGCGCTTGCCGTCGCCGTTGAAGTCGCCCGTGGCGAACTCGGAGTTGCTGTGCGGCAGGAGGGTGTCCTTGCCGGTCAGGCCGTCCTTGGAGCCCCACAGGACGGTCGCCTTGTTGCCGTTGTCGTCGCCGCCGGACACGAGCAGGTCGGTGTACGCGTCGCCGTCCAGGTCGGCGGGGAGCATCTGGTAACCGAAGGCGTACGTGCCCGCGAGCTCGCCCGGGACGCCCGGCGTGGCCCGGCTGATGAGCTGGTGCTTCGCCGTGCCGGGGCCGGAGGCCGTGCCGTACACGACGGAGACGTAACCCGCCTTCGCGACGCCGTCGACGGTGCCGTCGGGCGCGGCGACCGCGAGGTCGGCGTACCCGTCGTGGTTGAAGTCGGTCACCGGAGTGCGGGGCGGCTGCGGGGCCGCGGCGGCGGTGCCGGAGGTGACGGAGATCGCGAGCGGGGCGGTCAGCGCGGCGACGGCCATGGCGCTGATGAGTGTGCGGCGGGGCACGGGTCCTCCTGGGGCGAACGTCTGTGACGTAACGGGAGACGGACGCTCGGGAGGGAAGGTTGTACACCGCATGAACTCCGTTACGTGACCCGGACATTCGGCGGATGACGGCCGCTGTTCACCTCGCGCCACGCGCGGAATACGGGAGACTGGCCGCCGCGGACCGTGGAGTACGGGAGGGACCGGATGGCGCGGACGAGGGTGTCGATGCAGGAACTCATCCGGCGTCGACGGCGGGCGGGTTTCGTGGGGCGGCGCGAGGAGCTCCGCCTGTTCCGGGAGAACTTCGAGGTGCCGCCGGAGGACGAGCGGCACCGCTTCCTCTTCCACGTGCACGGCCCGGCGGGCGTCGGCAAGACCTCACTCGTGCGCGAGCTGGGCCAACTGGCGGCGGACCGCGGCGCGTTCGTCGCGTACGTGGACGACGCGGCGCCGGACCTACCCGGGGCGCTCGCCGAGATCGCCACGCAGTTCGCCCAGCAGGGGCGGCGGCTGAAGTCCCTGGAACGCGCGTTGGCCCACCACCGGCAGCGGGCCCACGAGGCCGTCCTCGCCGCAGCCCGCGAACCGTCCGAGCCCGACGTGCCGTCGGCGGGCGGCGCGGCGCTGGCCCGGGCGGGCGCCGTCGGGCTCGGCATGGTGCCGGTCGTGGGCGCCTTCGCCGGACTCGTCGACACGGACCGCGTCGGGCTCGGCGCGGACCGGCTGTGGGCCCGCTTCCGCAGCCAGGAGGACGCGCACCTGGTCCTGGAGCCGGAGCGCGCGCTGACCCCGGTGCTCCTGACGGAACTGGCCGACGCGGCCGACGCCGCGCCGTGGCTCGTGCTGCTCTTCGACACCTACGAACGGACGGCGCCGTTCCTCGACCGCTGGCTGTACGACGTGATGACGACCGACCGGTACGGGGAACTCCCCGCCGAGGTCGTCGTGGTCACCGCCGGGCAGCGCCCCCTCGACCCGGACCGCTGGGACGGCGCGGCGGACTTCGCCGCCGAACTGCCGCTGCGGCCCTTCACCGAGACCGAGGCGCGCGGCCTGCTCGCCGCCAAGGGCGTCACCGAAGAACCGGTCGTCGCCGAGGTCCTGCGGCTCTCGGGGCGGCTCCCCGTCCTCGTCTCCACGCTCGCCGGGGCGGGCCCCGCGGCGCCCGCCGACGTCGGCGACCCGAGCGCGACCGCCGTGGAGCGCTTCCTGCGGTGGGAGCCGGACCCGGTGCGGCGCGCGGCGGCCCTGGACTGCGCGCTGCCCCGGCGCCTCGACGAGGAGATCGTGCGGGCCGCGGCACACCGCGGCGGCGACGACCCCGCCGAGCTGCACGGGTGGCTGCGCACCCTGCCGTTCGTGCGGGCCGACCGCAGGGGCACCGCCCGCTACCACGACGTCGTACGCGCCCCGATGCTGCGCCTGCGCCGCAACACCGCGCCCGAGCTGTGGAGCGCGGGCCACACCCGGCTCGCCGGGCTGTACGCGCGACGGCGCGCCGTCCTGGAGGAGGAGCTGCGGGGCGCGCAGGGCCGCCCGTGGACGCGCCCGGAGTGGCGTGCGCTGCGCGTCGAGGAGCTGTACCACTCGCTGTGCGCGGGACCGCGCGCCGCGCTGCCCGGCGCGCTGCGCGAGGGGATCGACGCCTGCCGCGTGGGCACGGCGGTGGCCCGCGAGTGGGCGCGGGCGGTGGCGGACGCCGCCGAGGACACGGACGCCGAGGAGCTGCGGTCCTGGGCCGGCGAGTGCCGGACGGCTCTCGCCGACGAACGGCTCGGCGCGCTGCGTGTGTTGGAGCTCTTCCTCGCGCGCGCCGGGCTCGACGACGCGGGCCGCGTCGCCGCGTACAACGCGCACGGTCTGCGGCTCTTCCTCCTCGGCAGGCTGCGCGAGGCCGTCGTCGACCACGAGCGTGCCGTCGCCCTGGACCCCGCCGACCCGTGGGGCCACCACGGTCTCGCCGTCACCCACCGCGCCCTCGGCGCGTACGAGACGGCGCTCCACCACCTGGCCGCGGCCGACGAGGCGGTGCCGGACGCGGAGTGGGTGGCGCGGGAACGCGGGGAGACGTATCGCCGCATGGGCCGCCCCGACGAGGCCCTGCCCTGGCTGGACCGCGCGCACGCCCTCGACCCGCGTGAGCCGCTGACCCTGGGCAGCCGCGGCCAGGTCAAGTTCGTCCTCGGCCGACCCCGCGAGGCCCTGGACGACCTGGACCGGGCCGTCGACCTGTGGCCCGACTACCCCTGGGCGCTGGCCCGCAGAGCCCGCGTCAGGCAGTCCCTCGGCGACCTGCCGGGCGCCTTCGCCGACCTCGACCGCGTCCACGAACTGGCCCCGGACGCGCCCGGCAGCCACGGCGACCGCGGCGACATCCTGCGCTTCGCGGGCCGCCACGAGGGAGCCGTCGCCGCCTACGACACCGCGATCGCCCTCGACCCGGAGTACGCCTGGGCGTGGGGCAGCAGGGCCCTGTCCCTGGAAGCCCTCGGCCGCACGGAAGCTGCACTGGCCTCTCTCGACGAGGCGCTGCGGATCAACCCGGAGTACGCGTGGGCGCGGGAGCAGAAGGAGCGGATTCTCGGGACGGACACGGGCTGACGGGGGAGACTGGTCCGGGGTACGGGCGGGGGTGCACGAGCGTGCGGAGCGGGGGGATTCCGATGGCGTCGGCCGACGCGGACGAGCCGTCCATGCAGGAGCTGATACGTCGCAGGGGGCGGGCCGGGTTCATCGGGCGCCGCGGTGAACTCGCGGCGTTCCGGGAGAACTTCGACGTGCCGCCCGCCGACCTGCGCCACCGCTTCCTCTTCCACGTCCACGGCAACGCGGGCGTCGGAAAGACGTCCCTGGTCCACGAGTTGGAGCAGCTCGCCCGCGAGCGGGGCGCCCTGACCGCGTACGTCGACGAGCGGGTGAGCAGCGTTCCCGAGGCGATGGCCGCGATCAGCGCCGAGTTCGCCCGCCAGGGCCGGCGGTCCAAGGACCTCGACCAGCTGCTCACCACCCACCGCGAGCGCCGCCACGAAGCGGACTCGATACCGGTCGCGCCCCCGCCCGCGCCCGGTGAGGCCCCGGCGCCGCCCGCCCCCTCCGCGGTCGGCCTGACGGCCGCCCGCGCGAGCCTCGTCGGGCTCGGCATGGTGCCCGGCGTCGGCGCCCTCGCGGGGGCCGTCGACCCGGCGCAGCTCGCGCAGGGCGCCGACCGGCTGCGGGCCGGCCTCAGCGCGCGCTTCCGCAACCAGGAGGACGTGCAGCTGGTCCTCGCCCCGGAGCGCGTCCTCACCCCGGTCCTCCTGAAGGAGCTGGCGCAGGCCGCCAAGTCGGTGCCGTGGATCGTGCTGTTCTTCGACACGTACGAACGGACGGCACCGTTCCTCGACGGCTGGCTGCACGAGGTGATGACGACGGAGCGGCACGGAGCGCTGCCCGCCAAGGTCGTCGTGGTCACCGCGGGCCAGCAGCCGTTCGACACCGCACGCTGGGGCGGCTACGCGGACTACATGGCGGACGTCCCGCTCGGCCCCTTCACCGAGCAGGAGTCCCGCGGGCTCCTCGCGGGCAAGGGCGTGGTCGCGGAACCGGTCGTCGAAGAGGTCCTGCGGCTCTCCGGCGGCCTCCCCGTCCTCGTCTCCACCCTCGCCGAGAACCGCCCCGCCGACCCGGACGACGTGGGCGACCCGAGCGCGACGGCCGTGGAGCGCTTCCTGAAGTGGGAGCAGGACCCGGTGCGCCGCGCCTCCGCCCTGGCGTGCGCGCTGCCCAGGCGGCTCGACGCGGACGTGGTCGCGGCGGCGGTCGACGGCGTGTGCCCGGCGGCGGACGTGCCGGGCATCTATGCCTGGCTGCGGGGCCTGCCGTTCGTGAGCGACCGGGGCGACCGGCTGCAGTACCACGACGTGGTGCGCGCGCCGATGCTGCGCCTGCAGCGGCACCGGTCGCCGCGCGGCTGGGCGGAGCTGCACGGCCTGCTCGCGCAGGCGTACGCGCGGTGGCGCGCGGAGGCCGAGCCGGGCCCCACGGCGCGCGAGTGCTGGGGCGACGAGCAGTGGCGTGAGCTGCGGCTCGCGGAGTCGTACCACCTGCTGTGCGGGGCGCCCCGCAGCGCGCTCCCCCTCGTCCTGCGGGACGTCGTCGACGCGTGCGACGCGGACGCGGCGGTGGCCCGGCGGTGGACGCAACTGCTGGTGGACGCCGGGGAGGACACGGAGTCCGCGCGGGTCGGGGCGTGGGGCCGCGACCTGTTGCGGGCGCTGGCGGACGGCGGGGGCCCCGCGGCCCTGCAACTGCTCATCGAGCGGGCGGGGTTCGACGCCCGGGACGAGGCGTTCGCGCGGCTGGTCCGGGGCCGTGACCTGCGGGAGAGCGGCGCGCACGCGGAGGCGCTCGCCGAGTACGACCGGGCCATCGCGCTGGACCCCGAGCAGGAGCGCGCGTACTACGGAAAAGGCGTCACCTACTGGTACATGGACCAGGAGGAGACCGCGCTCGTCGCCCTCGACCGTGCGGTGGAGCTCGCGCCGGGAGACGCGAGGAACTACGCGATGCGGGGCGAGGTCCGCCGCGTCCTGAGCCGCTTCGAAGAGGCCGTCGAGGACCTGAACCGCGCGCTGGAGCTCGACCCGTCGGACGTGGAGGCGCTGGGCAGCCGGGGCACCGCCCACTACGCCCTTGGGCGGGACGAGGAGGCCCTGGCCGACCTCGACCGCGCCCTGCGGCTCATGCCCGACAACGCGTGGGCGCTGGTCTTCCGGGCCGCGGTGCGGGTCAACCGCGACGAGTACGAGCAGGCCGTCGCGGACTGCGACCGCGCCGTCGAGCTGGCCCCCGAATCGAGCTGGGTCGTGTGGAGCCGGGGCGACGTCCTGCGCTCGGCGGGCCGGCAGCGGGACTCCCTGGCGGACTACGACAAGGCCATCGAGCTCGACGCCGAGAACTGGTCGGCGTACGCGGGCCGCGGCGCGTCCCGGCACCATCTGGGGCAGCTCCCCGAGGCGCTCGCCGACCTGGACACCGCCGTGGAGCACGACCCGGACTACGCCTGGGTGCGGGCCCGCCGCGGCATGCTGCTGCACGACATGGGGGAGTACGAGCGGGCCCTCGCGGACGAGGACCGGGCGGTCGCGCTTTCCCCCGACTCCGACTGGATGCACTACCGCCGCGCCGAGACACTCTTCGCCCTCAAGCGGTACGAAGAAGCCCTCACCGATCTGGACCGGGCGCTCGAACTGGACCCCGTGTACGGGGCGGCGCTCTGCCGCAGGGGCGTCACCCTGCACCGCCTGCGGCGCTACGACGAGGCGGCCGCCGACCTGGACCGCGCCGTCGAGCTGGACCCCGGCTTCACCTGGGCCCTGTACTCCCGGGTCAGGCTCACCCTCGCCACCGGCAGGACCGACCGCGCCCCGGCCGACCTCGCCGCCTACACCGAGAGCGGCGGCGACGCGGACTGGGCCCGACTGCGCGTCGCCGAACTGCACCTGTGGCAGGACGACGTGCCCGGGGCGCTCGCCGCGCTGCCGCCCGGGGTGGTGAGCGGGGAGACGAGCGGGGACACCGGCGCGGAGGAGCTGGCGCAGGTGTACTGCCGGGCCGGCCTGTGGGCGCCCGCCCGCGCGGCCGCGCAGCGCCTGCGCGCGGACGACGACGAGGTCGGCACGGTGCTGCTCGCCGTCGTGGAGACCTGCGCAGGGGACACGGCCGCCGCCGCGCCCCTGTGGCACCGGGTCGCCGAGCTGGTCGAGACCCCGGCCGCCGACCCGCCCTGGCGGGACTACGGACACGCCCTGGTCGCCGTGGCCCGGGGCGACTGGTCCGCGGCGGACACCCGCCTCGCCCGCGTCCTCGGCCCGCACCTGCCGGAGCTGGAGTGGCACGACCTGGCCGAGATGGTCTCCCACCTGACGAATCTCTCCCTGTCCCCGGCGGTCGACCACGCCCGCCTGGCACCCCGCCTCGCCCGGCTCACCGCGGCGAGGGACGCCTTCCGGGCACGCCACGCGGAACCCGCCGGGACCGGGCCCGCCGGAACCGGGCCCGTGGACACCGGGAACATCCGGGTTTCGTAGCAGCTGCGAAGCTCGCGTGAACGTCGCTCAAAAGCGACCTCAAGGGCGACTCCGCGCATACCCCTTGGCGTCTGAAGCGACCGTTCCTGTTCGATTACAGTGCTGCGCAGTCGCAACCGGTCGAGGTGCGGGGGTCGAGGCGCGACGAGGGACGTCATCGCACGTCACCGCACGTCACCGCAGGAGGGAGACCCGCGTGGGTACCGCAGCAGCCACCGGTGTCTGGGGCCGCGCCGAGCAGCAGGACTTCCGCAGCCGGGTGCGCGGCACGCTCCTCGGGGCCGCCGTCGGCGACGCCCTGGGCGCGCCCGTCGACGGGCTGTCCCTCGACGCGATCCGCGAGGCGCACGGCGCCGAGGGACTCACCGAGCCGGCCCCCGCGTACGGCCGCCGCGGCGCCGTCACCGCGGCCACCCAGCTCACCCTCTTCACCGTCGACGGGCTCATACGCGCCCAGGTGCGGCGCGACACCGGCGCCTGGCACCCGCCGACCGACCTGCACCGCGCCTACCGCCGCTGGGCGGCCACCCAGAGCGACTGGGGCCCGGACGAACGCCGCAAGGAGGACGGCTGGCTGGCCCGCGAGGAGTGGCTGTACTCGCGGCGCGACCCGTCCCGCGCCTGCCTCGTCGGCCTCGGCGACCCCACCATGGGGACGCTCGACGCCCCCAAGAACCCGGACGAGCGCGGCGCGGAGGCCGCCGTCAGATCCGCGCCCATCGGCCTCCTCGTCGGCTGGGAGCCACAGCTCGTGCTGCAGCTCGCCGTCGAGGGCGCCGCCCAGACGCACGGCCACCCCACCGCCTGCCTCGCGGCGGGCGCCCACACCGTCATCGTGCACGGCCTCGCCCGCGGTGAGTCCCTGGACGGCGCGATCCAGCGGTGCCTCGCGCTCCTCGCCACCCGCCCGGGACACCCGCCCGTCACGGACGCGCTCCGGCACGCGCTGGGCGCCGTACGACAGGGCATGCCGACGGCCGCGCGCGTGACGGAGCTGCTGGCGGACGGCACGGCCGACGGTGTGCTGGCAGGCGCCGTGTACTGCGCCCTGGTCGGCGAGGACATCCGGCACGGGCTGCGGCTCGCCGTCAACCACGGCGGCCCCTCGGCGGCCTGCGGCGCCCTGTGCGGGGCGCTGCTCGGCGCGCTGCACGGGGAGACCGCGCTGCCGCCCGGGTGGCTCACGGAGCTGGAGGGCCGGCCCACGATCCTGGAGCTGGCGGACGACTTCGCGATGGAGATGACCCAGGGGCCCGCGCTGCACGGTCCCGCGCTCTCGTCGCCGGGCTGGCTGGCGCGCTACCCGCGCGCGTGACCGGGGCCGCTGAGCGGATTTACTGACCGGCCTCGAAGGTGCGGCTCAGCAGGTCGTGGAGGGTGGCACGCTCGGTGTCGTCCAGCGCGGCGAGCCCGGCCTGCGTGGTGTGCATGTTGGCGCGGATCGCGTCGACGGCCCGCTCGCCCTCGGGGGTCAGGACCACGTTCTTCACCCGGCGGTCCGTGGGGCTCGGCTCCCGGTGCACCAGACCGCGCTTCTCCAGGCGGTCGATGATCCCCGTCACGTTCGACGCGTCGCAGGACAGTGTCCGGGCGAGCTCCCGCATGGCGGCGGGCCGCCGGCGCAGCACGCTCAGCGTCTTGCCCTGGCTCGCGGTGAGGTTCTCCCGCGCCGCCGCCTCCGTGAAGTCTCCGTAATAGGCACCGAGGGACACCGCGAGCAGCTCCATGAGCTGAGCCGTGTCGACGCGGGGAGTTCCAGACATGTGAGCCACCTTACGCCATGAAACTTGACGTTCTCAAATATTGAGGCTTACCTTTTTATACGTTACTTGAAGTACTCAAGTATCGAGGTTCTTAAGTAGTTGAGCAGCCGGAGAGAAGAAGTCACCGTGTCCCACGTACAGCACGCGGCCCCGCCGAAACCCACCGGGCAGACCGCCCTCGTCCTGGTGCTCGGCCTCGCCGCCATGGTCGTCTCGATGATGCAGACGCTGGTCGTCCCGATCCTGTCGATCATCCAGAACGACCTGGACGCCACCACGTCCGGCGTCAGCTGGGTGACCACCGCCACCCTGCTCTCCGCCGCCGTCTTCACCCCGCTGCTCGGCCGCTTCGGCGACCAGCACGGCAAGAAGCCGACCCTCGTCGGCGTCCTCCTCGTGATGATCGCGGGCTCCGTGCTCGCCGCCACCACATCCTCCCTGACCTGGCTCATCGTCGGCCGGATCATGCAGGGCGCCGCCACCGCGATCTTCCCGCTGGCGCTCTCCGTGCTCCGTGAGGAGATCAGGCCGGCCAAGCTGCCCGGCGCCATGGCGCTGGTCAGCGGCACCCTCGCGTTCGGCAGCGGCCTCGCCCTGGTGGGCGCGGGCCTGCTGACCCAGGGCTCCGACCCCGACTACCACCGCGTGTTCTGGCTCGCGGTCGTCCTCGCCGTGGTGGCGCTCGTCGGTGTGGTGTCCGTGGTTCCCGCGTCGCGCTCGAAGACGGGCGGCCGCACCGACTGGCTGGGCGCGGGCACGCTGGCGCTGCTGCTCGTCCTGCTGCTCCTGCCGATCTCGCAGGGCCACGAGTGGGGCTGGACCTCCGGCCGCACCCTCGGCGCCTTCGCGGGCGCGGTCGTCATGGCCGCCGTGTGGGTCCTGGCCGAGCTGAAGGTCAAGGAGCCGATGGTCGACATGAAGATGTTCGCCCACCGCCCGGTGCTCTTCACCAACCTGGCGGGACTGCTGCTCGGCTTCGCGATGTTCGCCCAGTTCATCGGCGTCTCGTACCTCGTGCAGATGCCCGAGGAACTGGCCGGGTACGGCTTCGGCGCCTCGGTGCTCGACGCCTCCGTCGTCTACCTCCTGCCGACCACGGTCGTCTCGCTCGTCGCCGCGCAGTTCGGCGGCATCCTGGTCCGCCGGATCGGCGCCCGCGTCACGCTCGCCGTCGGCGCCACCGCCGGCGTGGCCGGCTTCGCCTGGCTGACCCTGGCGCACGGCACCAGCGCCTCCGTCATCGGCGCGGGCATGGTCATCGGCCTGGCGATCAGCTTCGGCTACGCCTCGATGCCCGCGCTCATCGTCGCCAGCGTCCCGGCCCACCAGACCGGCATCGCCAACGGCATCAACTCCATCTCCCGCTCGGTCGGCAGCGCCGTCGCCAGCGCGATGATCACCTCGCTGCTCGCATCGAAGACGATCGCGCTCCCTGCCGGGATGCCCGCCCTGCCGCAGGAGAGCCAGTTCACCCTCAGCTTCGCCATCGCGGGCGCGGCCTTCGTCCTGGTCGTGGCGGTGGCCCTGGTCGGCCTCACGCCCCATCACGCCCCGCGTGCGCCGCGCCTGCGGAAGATCGCGGGTTCCGACCCGGTGGCAGCCCCGGAACGCGCCGGGGTCTGAGCGCCCCTTAAGGGGCGCGGGGAACTGCGCGCTCAGCGCACGAAAAGCCGCAGTCGCGTCTGCCGGGACCCCCGCAGACGCGACCGCGGCTTTTCTGTGGTTGCTCGTGCAGTTCCCCGCGCCCCTGTCGGGGCGCCCCTACCGGGGCGTCACCGCCCCGTCCTGCGGCTCCGCAGGAGCGGGCACAACAGCCGCTCCCGCCGAGCCGCCGTCATCGTCCGTGTTGATGCGCTCGATGAGCGCGTCCCGCTCAGGGGTGTCCTCCGGCTTGATGTAGCCGATGGCGATGTACAGGACCAGCGACACCGCCAGCGGAATGGACACCTGGTACTGGAGCGGCACGCCGCCCTCGATGTTCCAGCTGATCGGGTAGTTGACCAGCCAGAAGGCGAGCAGCCCGAGGGCCCAGCTGGTGAGCGCGGCCGTCGGCCCGGAGCGGCGGAACGGCCGCAGCAGCCCCAGCATCATCGGGATGGCCATCGGCCCCATCAGCCCCGCGACCCACTTGATCACGACGGTGATGATGTCCCCGAACGCCGGTGAATTGACCTGCGTGGCCGCCGCCATGGACAGACCGAGGAAGACCACCGTCGTGACCCGCGCCGCGATCAGGCCCGAACGCTCGTTCCAGGCGCGCGCCTTGGCCGACACCACCGGCGCGCAGTCCCGCGTGAAGACGGCCGCGATGGCGTTGGCGTCGGAGGAGCACATGGCCATGGTGTGGGAGAAGAAGCCGACGATGACGAGCCCCAACAGTCCGTGGGGCAGCAGCTGTTCGGTCATCAGACCGTACGAGTCCGAGCCGTCGGCCTTCTCCGACTCCACCAGGAGCGGCGACATCCACATGGGGAAGAACAGCACCACGGGCCAGACCAGCCAGAGGATCGCGGAGAGCTTGGCGGAGCGCGCGGCCTCCTTGGCGTTGGCGGTCGCCATGTAGCGCTGCGCCTGGTTGAGCATGCCGCCGTTGTACTCGAAGAGCTTGATGAAGAGGAACGCGAGCAGGAACACCGTGCCGTACGGGCCGACGAGCGGCTTCTCGTGGCCCTGGAGTGCAGGCTCGTCCCAGGCGCCGAAGAAGCCGATGCCCATGTCGTTGAGCTCCATCACCACGGCGACGAACATCGCGATGCCGGCCAGGAGCTGGATCACGAACTGCCCCAGCTCGGTGAGCGCGTCGGCCCACAGTCCGCCGATGGTGCAGTAGACCGCCGTGATGACGCCGGTGATGAGGATGCCCTGGTTGAGGGAGACCCCGGTGAAGACGGAGAGCAGCGTCGCGATGGCGGCCCACTTCGCGCCCACGTCCACGATCTTCAGCAGCATGCCGGACCAGGCGAGCGCCTGCTGGGTCTTGAGGTCGTAGCGGTTCTTCAGGTACTCCAGCGGTGAGGCGACGTGCAGCCGCGAGCGCAGCCGGTTGATCCGGGGAGCGAAGAGCCGCGCGCCGATGGCGATGCCGAGCGCGATCGGGAAGGACCAGGTGACGAAGGACGTCACGCCGTAGGTGTACGCGATGCCCGCGTACCCGGTGAACATCACCGCGCTGTAGCCGGACATGTGGTGCGAGATGCCCGACAGCCACCAGGGCATCTTGCCGCCTGCGGTGAAGAAGTCGCTGACGTTGTCGACCCGCTTGTGGGACCACACGCCGATCGCGACCATCACGCCGAAGTAGCCGATGAGCACGGCCCAGTCGAGACTGTTCATATGGCCCTCCAGGGGTCCGCCTGGTGAACTGCGCATAACTGGCTCGCACTTCGCCAGTGCCACGGAAGTGCCCGCTCATGGTGGGTTCGGGGGGTGGGTGCGGACAACGGGGGGTAAGGTCAAGAGCAGGCAAAATCGTTCGGTTTGCTGATTGCCGTTCACATACATGTTCCGTGAGGGCGGTGCAGGCAATAAAAAAGACGCCCCCGTAAGGGGCGTCTTCAAGGGGCGCGGGGCTGTTACATGTGCGGCTCTGCCGCGTGGGCGCGACCAGCCCAAACGGCCCCGCAGGCAAACAACTACCGCATAATCTCCCCCGCATTGACCAGCAACGACTGCCCCGTAATGGCCCGAGCCCGATCGGACGCGAGAAAGACCACCGCATCCGCCACATCCCCGTCCGTCGCCAGCTCGGGAAGCGCCATCCGAGAGACGAGCCGCCCCCGGACCTCCGCCTCGGAGGCCCCCTCGCTCTGCGAGGCGAACCGCACGTACGCCTCCACCGGCGGCCCCCACATCCACCCCGGCAACACGGTGTTGACCCGGATCCGGTCCGGGCCCACCTCCCGCGCCAGCGAGTACATCGCCGAGGTCAACGCCCCTTTGGACGCCGCGTACGCGGCCTGCCGCACCTGCGAGGGCGCCGCGATCGCCGACTGTGTGCCGATGATGACGACCGAACCGCCCCGCCGCTCCCTGAGCGCGCCCAGGCATGCGCGCGTCATGCGCAGGGTGCCCAGCAGATTGACGTCGAGGACCCGCTGCCAGGTGGCGAAGTCGGCGTCCTCCAGGCCGCCGAAGTGGCTGTCCCAGGCGGCGACATGGACGACGGCGTCGATCCCCCCGAACCGCTCACGCGCCAGCCCGGCGAGGGCCTCGCACTGTCCCTCGTCGGTGATGTCGGTGGCCCGGTAGGCGGTGTGCGCCCCCTCGGGGTCGATCTCCGTGGCCGACTTGGCGAGGTTCGCCTCCGTGCGCGCCCCGAGCACGGCGTTTCCGCCGTCGCGCACGACGGCCGCCGCGACCTGGTGGCCGAGCCCGGCGCCGACGCCCGAGACGACGACGGTCTTGCCTTCGAGGAGCGACGACGGCATGGGGCGCCTCCCGGCTCTGGCAGTGCTCTGGAAGTTTTGCTGACGGGGCGTCAGAGTATGGGCGCACGCCGGAGTACGGAAGAGGAAGGCAGGGGAGAGCCATGAGCGAGGAGACCCGGGAGGGGACCCGGAGCGACGTCTACGGAGAGCTGGCCGCCGTCGGGCCTTACGGCGTGCACCCGGGGCACGCCCTGATCACCATGGTCGAACCGCATCCGGGGCACGAGTTCGCGTACAACCGCTGGTACGAGGACGACCACTACTACGCGGGCGCGATGGCCATGCCCTGGATGTACGCGGGGCGCCGCTGGGTGGCCACGCGCGAGCTCCAGCTCCTGCGCTACCCCGGCAAGTCCGCCGTCGCCGAGCCGGTCACCGCGGGGTGCTACCTCTCCACGTACTGGGTGACGGAAGGCCGCTACGACGACCACATGAAGTGGACCGTCGGCATCAACAAGCGGCTCAACCGGGACGGCCGGGTCTACCAGGACCGCACCCACGTCTTCACCTCCTTCCAGGACCACGAGGCGACCGTCTACCGGGACGGCGCGGCGGGACCGCGCGACTTCCACGCGCTGGACCATCCGTACCGGGGCCTCGTCCTCGAAGTCGTCGACGCCGAAGGACCGGAGGAGCGGGCGGAACTGCTGGAGTGGCTGCGGTCGCGGCACCTGCCGCGGGCCCTCGCCGGCTCGCCCGCCGCGATGGTCACGCTGTTCCGGCCGACACCGCTGCCGGGGGACCGCATGACGTACGTGAAACAGGTCGAGGGCGTGGACACCCGGCTGACGCTGCTGTGGTTCCTGGAGGAGGACCCGCGGGACTGCTGGGAAGCGCACTTCACCGTGCGCGAGGAGGCGGTGGCGGAGTCGGGGCTCGGGCGGGTGGAGCTGGTCGCGCCGTTCATTCCGACGGTGCCGGGGACGGACACCTACGTCGACGCGCTGCGCTGACGGCCGGGGCAGAGCCGAGCCCCCTCGGCCGGGACGGCGGGCCAGTCGAGAGGGCTCACAACGGTGCTGCTGATGCGGAACTGCCTGTGCGGTTGTTCCTTCTGGTGCTTCGCTGGTGTCCGCAGTCGTCTCACGCGAAGTCGGCAGCCCCCCGGCTCACCTCGCTGACGAACGCGTTCCACGACTCGGCGGGAAAGGCCAGGACCGGGCCCTCGACGACCTTGGAGTCGCGTACGGAGATCCCGTGCACGGGGGACTTGACCTCGACGCACGCACCGTTCCCGGTGGAATAGGAGGACTTGACCCACGTGTGCGAAGTACCTTGCTGAATCGCCATGTTCACTCCGGTTTTTCCAGTCGATGAGTTGCTGCCGCCGCAAACTCTGCGGTGGTGGCGCCAACGTTCCTGCTCGATGGCGTGAATGACGCTACTCGCCAACATCGTGGCGTGAAGGGATCGTTCACTCAACCGGATGGCATATTCCAGTGGGGTCTTACGCACCGGCCAGGCAAGGGTGTACCGTGCGGCGCTTCTCCCGGAAAAGGCCCGCGCTTCCCTCGAAGAGACCCGTGGCTCAGCGGGCGTAGTCCTTCGCGATGTCCGCGATGAGCTGCCTGGACTGATCGACGTTGAGGGCCTGGGCCCGCAGGTGCTCGTACATGACGCTGTACTGCTGGACGTCGTTCGCCTTCTCCAGATACAGGTCGCTGGTGACGCCCTCGATGTAGACGACGCTGGAATCGGCGGCGTCGGGGAACTCCAGGATCGCGTACTGGCCGTTGAGCCCCGGGTGCGCGCCCATCTCGAAGGGAATCACCTGGACCGTCACGTGCGGCAGCTGGGACTGCTCGACGAGATGCTCCAGCTGGTCGCGCATCAGATGACGGGAGCCGACGACGCGGCGCAGCGCCGACTCGTCGAGGACGGTCCACAGGCGCAGCGGATTGTCCGGCGCCGCGATGCGCTCCTGACGGCGCATGCGCACCTGGACGCGCTTCTCGATGTCGGTCGGCGTGGTCTCCGGGAGCGCGCCGGTGATCAGCGCCTCCGCGTACGCGCGGGTCTGCAGCAGACCCGGGACGACCTGCGGGTCGTACACCCGCAGGGACGCGGCATCCGTCTCCAGGCCGATGTACACGCTGTAGGGGATGTCGCCGAAGGAGTGCCACCAGCCCTGCTGGCGCGAGTCCTTGGCCATCTGCATGAGCGAGTCGACGACCCGGTGGTCCTCGACCTCGTAGACACCGCACAGATCGCGGACGTCGCGCTGGCTGATCGAGCGGCGGCCGTTCTCCAGGCGGCTGATCTTCGACTGCGAGACGAGCAGGCGCTCGGCGACCTCCTCGGCCGTCATGCCCTTGAGCTCACGGAGCCGACGGAGCTCCTGGCCCAACCGGCGTCGCCTGACAGTGGGATTGACATTGGACGCCACGGGACGTGCACCTCCGGCTTGCCTGCCTCTGTTTTGCGTATCTACTGCTCAGCAGGGTGCCACCAACGAGGCCGGCACCGCTGGGAAACAGCGGATGATGCGAACGTGCGGGCGGATGTGCGAAGGGTGCGGCCCTGCGGTGCCGAAGAGGTGCGGCCGCGCGGGGCGGTGGCACCGGGGTGTCGTCGTCCGGACGGTCCGATGCCACTCCCCGCGCGGCTCAGCGGCTCCCGAACCGGGTCTGGGGACTGCGGTGCGGCGCTGATACGGGTGGTGCTGAGCGGTTGCGCGATGGTGGTGCGTGCTGACGTGCTGCTGGTGCGTGCTGACGTGCGTGCTGCTGGTGTGCGTGAACGAGATGGTGCTGAGCCGTGCTCAGTGAGCGACGGCGCGTGCCATGGATCCGCGGCGCGGCTGCATCGGTACCCCGCCGGGGTCCGCTGTCGCCCTGGCCGGTTGCCGGCCACCGCCCGGTCCCTGGGGACCCGCCGGTGCGGCGCTGCGGCGCGGCTGAGCCGCCACGCCGTTCTGAACGTCCATCACGGCGTGCGCCACGAGGCCGCCCATGGGGTCGTGCCTGATCAGGTCCCGGAGCCGGGAGCGCGATGAACGCCCCTCGTTCCCCGGGTACAGATGCTTGCCGAGACCGACCGCGTGGGCCAGTGCGGCGAGCGCGGCGGTCCGCGGGTCCGGCGGTACACCGGTGCGGATCGCCGAATCGAGCCGGGACCTGATCTCCCGGCTGATGGCCGTCTCCGTCGCTTGGTAGCGAGTCGTCGGCAGCACCCCGCACATCTGGCCCGCCACGGCATGAACCATGCCGCACCGCTCCAGGTGCGAGAGGTACGTCTGGCGGAGCCCCAGTCGGGGCCCGCCGATCCAGTGGACCGCCCGGACCGGGCTGCCGCGCCTGCGCAGCAGTTCCAGTGCGGAGTCCAAGGTCGGATCTCCGGTCGGCCGTGGCATCACCACGGCGATACGATCCCCGTCTGGGGCTATCCGTCCGGCCAGCGCCAGCTCCACTAGCTGTGCTCCGGCCAGACCGAGGTCGAGCGACTGCGGCTGCGCTGTGGTGCCCGTGGCCGGGTCCAAAGCGAGCAGCAGAAGCTCCTCCGGAATTGTTCTGCGGCTCCTGCCCATCCATGCCTCCCCGCGTGGATGAATGACAGGGTGACCCCTCTCACATTGGTCTGTCGAGAGCGCGTGGGCGGGATGTACGGGAACCAGTAGGTATGTCGTTCTCGTCTACCACGGGGGTTAAGCCCTCACACAGGACACTGGTACACGGTTCGGACAGTGGGGTCCGGCCGGATTTGGCGCACGGTCGGCACTCGGCAAGCATCAGCATCGGCAAACGGCATGGCGTACGAGGAGGCATCGGTGGCGGGCGAGACCCCCGACAGATCGAAGCAGCGGAAGTCGTCGGGGAACCCGACCGGGGCGGAGTCTTTCGAGCCGGCGCCGGAGGAACGCGACCCGCGTCTCGCGATGACCCGCGAGACGCCGCAGGTGCGGGAGGACCGGGCGACCGGCTCCGACGGCTCCGACGGCTCCGACGACCCGGAGGAGAGCGACGGCCCCGGGGAGACCGGGGAGACCGGGGCCGAGGACGCCCCGAAGGGCGGGGCGAGCGGTGACGCGCGGCTGCGCAACGCGGTGGCGGCGTGGGTCGCGACCTCGGACGAGCCGGAGCCGGAGGCGGCATCGGACCCGAAGTCGGAGAAGGAGCCGGAGAAGGAAGGTTCCGACGAGGCCGAAGCGGAAGCCGAACCGGAAGTCTCCGACGAAGCCGATGAGGCCGACGAAGCCGACGAAGCCGACGTCCCGGAGGCCGAGGCGCAGGACGACGACGCCCCCGAACCGGAGAGCGACGCCCCCAAGTCCACCGGCGTCGACCAGGCGACGGCCGTCTTCAAGGTCCCGCCGCGGGACACCGCGGACAAGGCTGCCGCGGACAAGGAACCTGCGGACAAGGAACCTGCGGACAAGGAACCTGCGGACAAGGAACCTGCGGACAAGGAACCTGCGGACAAGACTGCCGACAAGCCCGTCGACCAGCCCACCACCATGCTCAAGCTGGGCGATCACAAGCCCCCCGCGAGCAAGTCCTCCGAGGGCAAGGCTGAGGACAAGGCTGCAAAGGGAACCGCAAAGGAAACTGCAAAGGGAACCGCGAAGCCCGAGGCCGACGCCGAGCGGACCAGCAAGTTCGTCGCGCTGAAGCCGCTCGACGAGCCGTCCTCCCGCACCGCGCCCAAGGCGGCCCCCAAGCCCGCCGCCAAGCCCGAGCCCAAGGCGGACAAGCCCGAGCCCGGCGCGGGCAAGGGCGGCCCGAAGGACACCCCCAAGTGGGCGGCCGCGTCCGCGTCCGCCCCGGCCGGCCCCCCGCCGCCCCCGCCGGCGGAGCGCACCACCCAGCAGCCCCTGCCCCCCAAGCCGCCCATCGACCTGCTCGCGGAGCTGACCAACACCCCGCCGCCGCCGGAGACCCCCGTCCGCACCGCCGTGCGCCGGGTCAAGATCTGGACGCCGCTGGTGCTGCTCCTCGTGGTCGTCTTTGCAGTCGTACAGGCCGTACGTCCGCTGCCGACGCCCACCCTGCAGCTCACCGCGCAGGAGTCCGTGTCCTTCGAGGGCGGCAAGCCGAGGCTGCCGTGGCCGGCCGACGGGCAGGCCGCGATGGACGTCAACGGCATCGGCTCGTTCGGCACGTCGGGCGACCAGAAGCCCGTGCCGATCGCGAGCATCGCCAAGGTCATGACGGTCTACCTCGTCCTGCGCGACCACCCGCTGAAGAAGGGTGAGGACGGCCCGAAGATCCCGGTCGACGCCGCCGCGCAGAAGCACTACGAGACGGGCAAGCCGGCCAACGAGTCCGTCGTCAAGGTCACCGAGGGCCAGAAGATCACCGAGTACGAGGCGCTGCAGGCGGTCATGCTGCCGTCCGCGAACAACATCGCCAAGCTGCTCGCCCGCTGGGACACCAAGAGCGGCTCCGAGGACGCGTTCGTCGCCAAGATGAACAAGACCGCCAAGGAGCTGGGGATGAAGAACACCCACTACACGGACCCCAGCGGCCTCGACAAGACGACCGTGTCCACCGCCGAGGACCTGGTGAAGCTGGGCCGGGCGGCCATGGAGAACCCCGTCTTCAACGAGATCTCCCGGCAGCCGTCCTACACGGACCTCAACGGAGACAAGCAGAAGAACTTCTTCGGCCTCGTCCCGACCGTCGCCATCGGCATCAAGACGGGCACCACCACCGCGGCCGGCGGCAACATCCTCTTCGCCGCGGAGAAGAAGGTCGGCGGCGAGACGCAGACGATCATCGGCGCCGCCCTCGGCCAGTACGGGAAGAACGGCGTCGCCAACATCGACCAGGTCACCGGCGTCACCCGGAAGCTCATCGAGGCCGGTCAGGACGCCCTCACGGCCAAGACCATCGTGAAGAAGGGCACCGTCGTCGGGCAGGTGGACGACGGCCTCGGCGGCACGACACCGCTCGTCGCCACCAAGGACGTCTCCGCGGTGGGCTGGTCCGGGCTGACCGTGAAGCTGCGGCTCGACGACATCAAGGGCAAGTCCGTGCCGCACACGGCGAAGGCGGGCACCAAGGTCGGCGTGCTGAGCGTCGGTGACGGCAAGGGCGACGCCGTCGAGGTGCCGGTCGCGCTCCAGAAGGATCTCGGCGAACCGGGCTTCGGCGCCAAGCTGACCCGCGTCGGCTGAGACCGCGCAGAGCCCGCGCCGGGCATCGCGAGGGGAGGTCCGCCCCCGGGCCTCCCCTCGCGCGCGCGTGCTAGCGTCACAAGCTCGGGGGTGGTACGCCGGGGCGGAGGACGAGTGTTCCGGGACGAACTCTCGTCGGCACGAAACCCCGGGTACTCCGGATACAAGGACGACACGGGGAGAGCCTCCAGTGGCCACAGCGGAGCCGACGCGCGCCGACGACGCCGCCGCCGCGCCTGAGCAGGGCGGCGCTCGCCGCACCGGTGCGCGAATAAAGCTGCCGGCCCAGCGCCGCGCACCCGAGAGCGGGCCCGACGCCCCGTGGCAGCAGCGCTTCCTGCGCCACCCGGTGACGATCACGACGGTGGTCGCCGGCGTGCTGCACCTCGTCTGGTTCTTCGTCTTCGCCAACAGCGGCGGCGACCTCGCGGCGCAGGACGCCTGGGCCGAGTTCGTCGGCCGGCACCCGGACTCGGCGTACAACCTCGCCTGGTACGGCGGCATGCACCCGGTGTCGTACAGCGTCGTCTCGCCGTACCTGATGTCGGTGCTCGGCGTGCGGACGACGATGATGATCGCCGGCACCGTCTCCGCGGCGCTGCTCACGATGATCCTGATGCGCAGCCGGGCCGTGAAGCAACTGTGGTGGCCCGTCGTCGCGGGCCTCTTCGCGCTGCTGTGCAACGCCGTGTCGGGCCGCGTGACCTACGGCCTCGGCCAGATGTTCGCGCTGATGGCGGTCGCCGCCGTCTTCTGCTGGCCGCACCGCTGGCGGTACAAGCGGTGGGCGAAGGCGCTGGTCGCCGCCCCGTTCGCGGCGCTCGCGACGATGGGCAGCCCGGTGGCCGGGCTCTTCGTCGGGATGGTCGCCGTCGCACTCTTCCTCAGCAAGCGCTACCCGGGCGCGTACGCGCTGGGCATCGCGCCGTCCATCGTGGTGGGTCTCTCCGCGTGGCTCTTCCCGTTCTCCGGCACGCAGCCGATGTCGTTCGGCTCGGCGTCGCTGCCGCTGATCAGCGCCGCCCTCGTCTACTTCCTCGTGCCGAAGCAGTGGAAGACCGTGCGGATCACCACCGCCGTGTACGCGGCGTTCGTGCTCGGCGTCTGGCTGATCAGCTCGCAGATCGGCTCCAACATCTCGCGCCTCGCGATGTGCTTCACGGGCGTCGCGCTGCTCGCCGCGCTGCCGTACACCGCGCCGAAGTCCCGCAAGTGGTACGTGATCGTCGTGGCGTTCGTCGGCTTCACCGGCTGGATCGGCTTCAAGGCCGTCGACGACATCGTGCACACGCGCTCCGACGCCTCCTGGACGCGTGAGGTCGCGCCGCTGGTGAACGAGTTGAAGGAGCGGGGCGCCGCCAAGGGCCGCGTCGAGGTCGTGCCGGCCCGCAGCCACCGCGAGGCGTCCGCCCTCCCCGCCTACGTGCAGCTCGCCCGCGGCTGGAACCGGCAGGCCGACATGGAGCGCAACCCGCTCTTCTACGACGACACCCTGAACTCCGCGAACTACCACGAGTGGCTGCAGCGCTGGTCCGTGCATTACGTGGCGCTCCCCAAGGGCGAGCCCGACGGCGACGGCGGCAAGCGCGAGGCGCAGCTGATCACGGACGGGCTGCCGTACCTGAAGAAGGTGTGGGTCGACACCAACTGGCAGCTGTACGAGGTCGTCGACCCGAGGCCGCTCGTCGAGCCGAACGCCGTCGTGGAGCGCGCCGAGCAGGGCGAGATGACGCTCCGCGTGGACAAGCCCGGACGCATCCTGATCCGCATCCCGTACTCGCCGTGGCTGAGCGTCGTCGACGCCAAGGGCAAGGGCGTCGAGCGGCCCCAGGAGACCGAGGCGTCGAAGCGGCAGCGGGAGCTGAACGAGAAGCGCCCGAAGAAGTACGAGAACGTCCACGGCTGTCTGGTGGAGGCCCGCGAGGACCAGGCCGGCGACAAGTGGGTCGAGCTGCTCGCCCCGAAGGCCGGCACCTACCGCCTCGGCTCGCCCTACCAGCTGCCCCGCGGCACGCCCTGCCCGGAGGAGCTGGCGCGCTGACACGGGACCTCGGCACAGGTTCTCAGCCGCCCGGCGGCGCGCAGATCCCGGACTCGGGCAGCCGTCCGGGGCCCGCGTCCGCCGCGGCCTCCGTGCGCACGGTGTCGAGGTGGCCGAGGAGCTCGTCGAGACGGTCGTCGGAGGGCTGCCTGAAGTACTGCAGGACGGCCCGGTGGAACGCGTCGCGCACGCCCGGCGGCATCACGTCCGAGGCGTCGAAGCAGAGCGTGCGGGCCTTGCCGGTGAGGATCTCCGCGATGCGGCGCCCGGTCGGGTCGGTCGGCTGGGGGTCGGTCGCGTCGGGGAAGAACGGCCGCAGTTCGTCCGCCGCCCCGGCCCGCCACAGCGTGCGGGCCCGCTTGCTCGACAGGCGGTCGACGAGGGCGCGGGCCGCCGGATCGTCGGTGAACACGGCGGCCATGTCGCCCGCCACCTCGTAGGCCCCGTCGTACGCGGGCCTGCCGCCGAGGAAGCCCGCCGCGGGATCGACGCGGACCCGGTCGTCCGCGTACACGTAGCGGATGAAGGCGCTCTGGTGCTCGTGCGTGCAGCGGGGCCCGAAGGAGTCGAGGAGACCGCGCGGCCCGCCCCCGTCCCCGCCCTTGCCGTCGCCCTTCGCCGGGCCGGCCGTTCCCACGTACGACGTGGTCAGCGACCGGTCGATGGACGCCTTGGAGCGGTCGCCGAGCAGCTGCGCCCACGTCGTCCACGCCCTGCGGACCCGCGGATCGCGCCAGCTGAGCCGTCCGACGGCCCATTCCGTGTACGTCGCCGGGCCCGCCTGGTGGAGCAGGATGTCCTCGACCCAGTCGGTGCCCGGCCAGCCCGAGGTGGCCTGCGAGGCGAGGCCCACGCACCATTCGGGGGCCGCGGCCGAGCGGCCCTCCTTGCTCCACACCAGGCTCTTGAGGTCGACCTTCAGCGGCACCCAGTAGGTGCGGCGCATGCCGTTCACGTCGAGGCGCGGGGCCCAGGGCGGGTAGGCGCGGGCGGTGGCGGCGCGGTCGAGGGGGGTGAGGCGGTTGGCGCGGGCGTACTCGGTGAGCTCACCGATGCTGTTGAGGATCGCGACGTCCGGCGGGTCGCCCGCCTCCAGCTGGGCGACGAGCGTCTCCCGCAGGGAACGGGTCCCCTGGTAGGTGTACGTCCGGCCCGTGCCGTCGTCGAGGCGGTGCAGCATCGCCTCGAACGCGTCGCCCTCGGGGCCGGTCCAGGGGCCGAGCACGACGAGCGTCTCGGGCCGCGTGCTCCCGCAGGCCCCGGCGGTGACGGCCAGCAGGCACACGGCGAGGAAGGCGCGGAAGACGGTGAGCGGGCGGCGGCTCATGCGGCGGCTCATGCGGTGGCTCCTGAGCGGGAGATGAGGACGTACTCGCGGCGGTAGGCGTACAGCGTGCCGCCCATCAGAGCCGCGCAGAGCAGGCCGGTGGGCGCTACCCACGGCGCGACCCCGTCCAGCGAGGAGAGGCGGCCCTCGGCCAGGTCGTGCCGGACGCGTTCCTCCAGGACCTGGATCAGCAGGGGGTGGCGCTCGCCGAAGGGCTGCTCGTCGATGGTCGACTCGACCGCGGGCGACGTACGGGCGGCCAGCTCCTCCGCCGTGGACACCACGCGCTGCTGCGCCCGGTGGGCGAGCACGGCGTCGGCCGTCAGGAACGGCAGCGCGAGCAGCGGCACGGCCGCGGCGAGCAGCGGGACGCTGACGTGCAGGCGCAGCCGGTGGCGCAGGAACAGCTGGGTGCGCCACAGGCCGACGGCGAGCAGGACGAGGGAGAGCGCGGCGACGGCGCCCGCCGCGAGCACGCCACCGCCGAGCGCCGCCCGGTCGGCGAGCCTGCCGCGCAGGCGGTCCTCCAGGGTGGAGATGCGGTCCACGACCGCCGTCGCGTCGGAGTCCGAGCCGGTGTCGGGGCGGCAGGGCGGATAGCCGTCCGCGTCCGTTTCCTTGGCCGGTACGGGGGTGGAGCAGAGCATGCTGCGGGCGTACGAGAGTCCGGCGTCGCGCAGCGCGGGGTCGCCGACGTTGTTCTGCGCGAACGTGATCCAGTTGCCGTAGTCGACGACGAGCCCGGAGACGACGTCGAGCTCCTGGCGTTCCGCGGTGGTCAGGGCGCCGCTGCGGGCCACCTGGTTGAGGCGCTGCACGGCCCGGGTGGTGCGCGTGCTGTACCGCTTGCTCAGCCCGGCGAGCCGCACCGCCTCCCCGGTGCGCAGGCTCTCCTCGGCCTCGCGGTCGGCGATCCGCAGCGACGTCTCGGCCTCGGCGAGCCCGACGAGCGCGGGCGCGAAGCTGTCCCGCAGCTCCGCCGACCCCGTCCGCACGTCCCCGTACGCCCACCCGAACGTGACGGCCACGACGACGGTGAGCAGCGGCAGCGTGATGAGCCGGTCCCGCAAGTAGCCGCGGTTGCGCGGCCGTCCGGCGAGCGGCGGGGGCCACAGGTGGCGGCGCAGCGCACGCAGGGGGGTGGTCATCGGGGGCCGCCGGGGAGGACCGTGGTGCTCGACTGGATGCGGGCCGCCTCCACGTCGAACTTCGTGATGCGGTCACGGAGTTCGACCGCGCCCCGGGCCGGGTCGCGGACACGGACGAGGCGGCGCAGGTGGTCCTGCATGGCGGTGTCGCCCGTCTCGACGGCGAGCCGCCAGGCCGTGCCGAGCAGCGTCTCGGCCGTCGCGCGCCTGCCGTGCTTCAGCTCGGCGCAGGCCTCCTCGAAGGTGCGGTGCAGCTCCTCCTCGTGCTGGTAGTGGGCGACCTGGGGGTCCAGCCGGCTGTAGAGGTCGGCGTCGTCGGTCCAGCGCATCAACACGGGCTGGGGGGCCGGGAGTTCCATGCCGTCGGGCAGCGGGATGTCCGTGTCCAGTTCCACTTCCGTCAGGAGGAGTTCCTTGCCCGTTCCGGCGGGGTCGTGGGGCACGCCGACGCAGAGCAGGTAGGCGCGGGTCTCCTCGCCGCACGGGCCGATGTCGTACTCCTCGACAGGACCGCCCGCGCCCGTCCCGACGCCGGACAGGTCGACGCGGTCGGGGCTGAGCGCGACCCGCGTCGGGTGGACCTGCTCGAAGGAGAGCGGGCGCACCCCCGCGCGGTGGTAGAGGCGCAGCCGCAGGCCGGTGACGTCGCGTTCGGCGGCCCGCCCGGTGAGCGAGGCCAGCTCGTCCGGCAGCCGCGTCAGATCCGCCACGGCCCGGGTCCGGCCCCCCAACGTCCGTGCGATGAGCAGGAGTTCCTCGGTCTCCCAGGCGTCCCCGATGCCCACGACGTCGCACGCGAAGGCCCGCGCGCACCGCTCGACGCGCTCGTGCAGCTCCGCGCGCGTCTCGTAGCCGGGTTCGTTCTTGCCGTCGGTGAGCAGCAGCGCGTGGCGTACGTAACCGCCGGTGTCCGGGGCGGGCAGCTCACGGAAGAGCTGGCGGGCACGCTCCAGCCAGGTGCCCATCGCGGTGCCGCCGCCCGGGGTGCAGTCGTGCAGGGCGGCTTCGGCGGCGGCCCGCGACTCGGCGTGCGCGACGGCCAGGCCGGGCCGTCTCGGGTAGATCATCGCCGTCCTGTCACCCCCCGCGACCAGCGCGAACAGCGAACCGTCGGGGATCCGGGCCAGCGCGCTGACGGCGGCGGCACGGGCGGCGGCGAGACGGCTCGGCGGCATCACCATCGAGGAGGAGTGGTCGATGAGCAGCACTTCGGCGAGGCGGGGGCCGCCCGCACCGGTTCCGTCCGCCGCGCCGCCCGCCGGATCCCGCACGGTCGCGGCGCCCGGCGCCCTCGCCGCTCCCGGCCTGCGCACCCTCACCGTGAGGACGGCGTACATCCGGGCCGCCTCCTCCGCGTCCGGGGTGCGGGGGCGGGGCAGTTCGACGACCTGGCTCACCTCCAGGCCGACCGAGGCGGCCAGTTCCTGATCTTCTTGCCCAGCCATGGGGTGTCCTTGCCGAATCGTGAGTGCCGGAAGCCGAAGGGGCGTACCGCGTAGGCGCGGTCCAGGAGGATCTCGGCGAGCGGTATGCCGGTGCCGTCGTCCGCGGCCGGGGCGTCCCGGGCGGCCTGGTGGGCGAGGCCGCGGTAGAAGCGGGACAGGTCGGTGCGCAGGGCCCGTTCGTCCGCGGGGAATTCGAGCAGCGGGTCGGCGTGGACGGCGACGGCGCGCAGCTCGGCGGCGGTCATGCGGGGGCCGCCGCGCTCCGTCCCGCCACCGGTGCCGGTGTCCCCGCCCAGGAGGCGGTGCGCCGCGCCCCACACCTCCGCCTTCATCCGGACGCGGGACTGGTCGTCGGTCAGGCCGTGCGCGGAGAAGAGCTGGGCCAGCGCGCGCACCGCGGCGGCCAGGCCGTCGGCGTCCCGCGCGTGGTCGACGCGGATGCGGACGGCGGCCGTGCGGGCGGCGGTGCGGTGCCGGGAGTGCTGGGGCACCGCGTCGAGCGCGGCGATGGCGTCGGTGAGGGCGTCGGGGCCGCCGAGGGCGAGCCGCGCCCGGACCGCGCCGAACGCCGCGCTGCCCAGCGACGGATTGCGCAGCCGTACGGCCTCGTAGAAGGCCAGGGCCTCGTGGAGGCGCCCGAGGCGTTCGGCGCAGTGGCCGAGGGCCAGCTTCGGCGCGTACTCGCCGGGGATCGCGGCGTAGACGCGGTCGAAGTGGCCGCGGGCCTCCGGCACCCGGGAGCGGGCAAGCGCGAGGAGCCCCCGGTGCCAGTCGAGCCGCCAGTCGTACGGGGCGCGCGCGGGCCCTATGGCGTCCTCGGCCAGGGCGAGGGCGGTCTCGGCGCCGGTGAGCGCCCCGCCGTCCGTGCGCGGCGCCACCCGCAGCCGCAGCCTGCACCGCAGCAGGTGCACCTCGGGGGAGTCCCGCCAGTCGGCGGTGTGCTGGAGCAGCGCCTCGGGGTCGTCGTCGCTGAGCCTGCTGAGCTCGCCGTGGTGGTCGTCGTCCGGGTCGGGGCGCGGCACGGGCAGCCGCCGGGCGACCTCGGCCGGTGCGGGCGCGGGGTGCCGGGGCGCGGCCGGCGGGGCCGCCCAGTGCGACACGTCGGGGGCGGCGCCGAGCCCGCCGTCGAGCGCGTACGGGGACTGCAGGAAGAGCGGCGACGGCTCGAAGGTCTCGGCGCCGGTCCGCAGGGACCGCAACTCCCGGAAGACGCCGCGCAGTTGCTCGTCCATCTCGCGGGCCGTGGCGAAGCGCCCGGCGCGTGCGGTACGGGTGGCGCGGCGCAGGGCCCTGGCGAGGGAGACCAGGCCGAGGCCGCGGTGGTCCCCGGTGGTGCGGTGCCCGGCCGGGCCGGGTCCTGGGGCGTCGTTCAGCGGGTCGAGCGCCGCCAGGTCCGCCAGGTCGTGGCGGGTCGCGCCGAGGCCGCACAGGGTGCGCAGCGTCTCGCCAAGGCTGAACAGGTCGTCCTGCGGCTGCGATTCGCCGTGCGGGCCGACGCTGGGGGCGCGGTAGAGGGCGGTGGTGAGGCCGGGCGCGCCCGCGCGGCGCACGCTGCCGACGTCGACGAGTTTGGTGGTGGAGCCGTCGTGCATGACGTTCGGCGGCTTCAGGTCGCCGTACACCTTGCCGCGCTCGGGGGCGTGCAGATGGGCGAGCGCGGCCAGGATCCGCACGCCGTACGCGAGCACGAACTCCAGGAAGCGTTCGCGCCCGAACTCCTCGGGGTGCTCGTGCGCGCGGGCCCGCACCTCTTCGAGGTTGAGCCCGTCGACGTACTGGAGGACGAGGAAGTCCCCCACCCCCGCGTGGTGCCCGTAGTTGAACACGCGGATGAACCCGTCGTGGTTGAGCTCGACCAGTTCTTTGCGTTCGCCCCTGAGGAGGCTGTACGAGTCCGCGGCGAGCTCGGCGTGCAGCATCTTCACGGCGACGGCGCGGTCGTCGACCTTGGTGTCGTGGGCGAGGCAGACCTCGCCCATCCCGCCGTAGCCGAGCGGCCGCACGAGGCGGTACTGCCCGGCGAGCAGCGTGCCGGGCGGCAGCGGAAGCCCGCTGAGGGCGGCCGTGTCCGTGCCGTCCGCACCGTTCGCGCCGTCGGCACCGTCCGCGCTGTCCGCCCGGTCCAGGAGGGTGATCTCCGGCAGGACCGTGGGGTCGGGGTGCTCCGGCGGCAGGACCACGCGGGCGGGGCGCGGCGGGGGCGCGGCGACGCCCGGGTCGACGATCCACTCCTGGGAGGACTCGTCGGCCCCGGCGCCGCTCCCGGCCGGCTCCCGCTCCGCGGGCGGGAGCGGCGCCGGGTGCGAGGACGGGCGCGGCGCCGGGCGGGGCTGCGGCACGGGGGACGAGTGCAGGCCCGTGTCCGGGTCGACGCGCTCGCCGCTGGCCAGGCAGTACCCGGTCGGCGTGACGGTGCCCGCGCAGCCGGGATGCGGGCAGGACCTGACCGGCGTCACGCGTCACCGTCCGCCTCGGCGAGGCGCCGTACCACCCGCGCGAACGCCGTCACCGCCCGTTCGGCGTCGGCCAGCGGGCAGGGCCCCGCCATCAGGAGCCGCTGCGCCTCACGGTAGGGGCCGACGGCGTCGGGGTGCTCGGCGAGGCCGCGCCGGGCGAGCCGTGCCAGATGGTCCCTGAGCAGCCCGCGCAGCCGCAGGTGCTCGTCCAGTACGCCGCGCAGCTCGCTCTCGGCCCGCTCGGCCCGCAACAGGTAGGTGTCCACGGCCTGTTCGGCGTACGACAGCTTCTCCAGGAGCCGCGGACCGCCGCGCCCGGTCAGCGGCCGCAGTTCGTTGCTGAGCTGCACCGTCCACAGCGCGGCCCGCGCGGCGTACCCGGTGGCGACCGGCGGGTCGACGACGTGCGGCTCGACGCGGTGGAAGAGGCGCCGGGCGCTGCGCTCGGTGTCGGCGAGGGCGTCGACGCGGCTGCCGATCCGCTGCAGCCACTGCGCGGCGCGCTCGGCGGGCAGCAGCTTCTCCGCGAGGGCGTAGGTGAAGCCGTGCGTGCTGGAGCGCACCACGAGCAGCAGCCGGGCGCCGGAGTCGGCCAGGTCGCCGAGTACCCGGGCCGCGGCGGCCGGTTCGGTGGCGGACCGGTCGGCGTAGAGCACGGCGACGGCGGGGCGCCGCGGGGCCATGTGCCGGTGTGCCGCGTGCCGCAGCTCGTGCCGCAGTACGGCGAGTGCCTCGCGCAGCTCCGGCTGGCCGGGGTCCTCCAGGGCGGCGCCCTCCAGGTCGAGGACGAGCCCGATGCTGCCGACCTGGGGCGCGATGCCGGCCCGCGACAGGAGAGAGTCACCTCCGGCGCCCAACTCCACCGGCCGTACGGCCAGTTGGGGTGATCGCTCCCGGTCGGCCATGTTCAGGACGACGTACAGGGCCTGCCGTGCCCGGTCGTCGTCCTCGGCGATGAAGAGGACCTCGGTGTCCCAGGCGTCCGCGTCGCCGTTCAGCCAGCGGGTGACGGTGCGCTGCAGGCCGTGCGGGCGGGCCGTGCGGGCCGCGTCCGCCGAGACGACGCGGTGGCCGGGGATGGCGTGCGGCCCGGTCACGTACCGCTCGGCGAACCGCCGGAAGTACTTCGCGACCGTCGCCGCCGGGATCATGTACCCGTGCTCGCCGCGCTCGTCGGCCTGCGCCAGGATGCCGAGCAGCCGGTCCGTGCCCTCCTCCCGCACGCCCGCCCCGCTGAACCCGCCCCGCAGCCGCTGCCCGGACCCGGCCCCCGCCCCGGCTCCCGTGAGGTCGATCTGCACCCGCTCGTCACCCTGCCCGCCGGGCCCCCGGCAGGCCCCGGTGAGCCACTGACCACCCGACTGGTACTCGGGGAACCCGTCGATGAGGACCGTCGCGCCCCGGTAGTCGAGCGTGCGGTGCAGGGTGACCGGCGAGGGCACGGGCGCCGGCGTGTCCAGGACGAGCACCGCGAGGTCGCCCTGCGCCTTGCCGAAGGAGGGCACCCAGTGCCCGGCCTCCACGGTCGCGGTGCGGTGCGGGGTCCTCGCCAGGCCCTGGAGCAGCGGGAACTCGACCCGCACGCGGTCGGGCCGCAGCCCCGTCGCCGGGTCGCGGATCACATGGGCGCAGGTGAGCACCCGGTCGGTGCCGAACAGCACCCCGGCGCCCAGCACGTCACCGCTGCCCGAGGCCGCCCACTGCCGCAGCCTGACCCGCCAACTCGAATGGTCGAGCGGCGAATCCACCCCGTCGTCGGCGGATACCGCATCCCCCTCCATGCTTCCTCAGAATAGGCGCGGTGCACGCCGATGACTCCTGGGCTGCATGGGGAGGTAGTGGGGGGACCGCGCACGCGCGGAGCGCGAACGGAGCGCGCGCCAGTTGCCCGCCGGCTACTGCCGGTACTCCCGCCAGATCCGCGGCGGAAGAACACTGCCGCGCTGCGACTCCTTACCGCCGACGCCCGACATCGGCAGCAGCCGCGGCTCCCCGGGGCGCACCCGGAACATCGTCACCGCCGTCGACAGGTCCTCGGTGAAACCCGTGAACCACGCCGACCTGAGGCGGTCCTGGTCGCCGGTGCGGCCCGCCGCGACCTTCAGCCCCAGCTTGCCGCCGCCCGTCCGCAGCGCGTCGGTGACCTCCTGCGCCACCTGCGGGTCCAGCGCGCGCCGGGACGCCGGCGGGGCCAGACCGGGCAGTTCCTCGCCGTCCTTCACGACCTTCGTCACGGAGTAGGGGTCGCGCCGCACGCCGTCGTTCGCGAACGTCCCGTACGCGGACGCCATCCGGATCGCGCTCGGCGTCGACGTGCCGATGGAGAACGTCGGCTCCAGGCGGGCCATGCTCTGACGCAGCAGCCCGGCGGCGACGGCCGTCCGCCGGACCGTGTCCCGGCCCACGTCCCCGCCGAGGCGTACGTACGTGGCGTTGCCGCCCGACACCAGCGCCTCGCGGAGCGTGGGGCGGTCGGGGTCGGGAAGCCCGGCGGCCGGGTGCAGGGTGCCGTCGGCGGCGTAACGGCTGTCGGCGAGGACGCTCTGCCGCACGCCGGGCACCCGGCCCTTGAGTTGAGCCTCCGCGACCGTCGGGGCATTTGGCGCCGCCACCCCGTGCTGCAACGCGGCGGCCAGCACGAACGGCTTGAACGCCGAGCCCACCGGCACCCCCGACGTGTCGGCGTTGTTGGTGAAGTGCTCGGTCGCGTCGGGCCCGCCGTACAGCGCGACGACCGCCCCGTCGGAGGGCCGCACGGACGCGGCGCCGACCTGCACGTGCCGGTCGGCCGGGCGCCGCTTCGGATCGAGGTCGCGGTCGAGGACGCGCCGCACGGCCCGCTCCAGGCGGCGCACCTCGTCCTTGTCGAAGGTGGTGTGGATCTGGTGGCCGCCGCGGGCCAGCTCCTCGTCGGTGAGGCCGGTGTGCTGCTTGACGTACCGGTTCGCGACGTCGACGAGGTAGCCGGTCTGGCCGCCGAGGCTGGTGGAACGCGACTGGCGGCGCGGCTCGGGGAAGGTGCGGTACTTCGCCCGCTCCTTCTTGCTCATCAGACCGACGTCTACCTGCCGGTCGAGGATCCACGCCCAGCGCTGCCGCGCCCGCTCGTGGTTGGCGGCGCCGACCGACGGGTCGTACAGCTCGGCGCCCTTCAGGAGCGCGGCGAGGAGTGCGCCCTGGCTGGGGTCGAGCTTCTTGGCGGGGATGCCGTAGTAGGCGTGGGCGGCGGCCTCGATCCCGTTGGCCCCCCGCCCGAACCAGCTGGAGTTCAGATACCCCTTGAGGATCTCCTCCTTCTTCTTCACCCGATCCACCTTCAGCGCGATCACGAACTCCTTCACCTTCCGCGTGACCGTCTGGTCCTGCGAGAGGTAGGTGTTCTTCACGTACTGCTGGGTGATGGTGGAGCCGCCCTGCGTCTCCTTGCCGCGCACCATGTTGACGACGGCGCGGGCCAGGCCCTTGGGGGAGACGCCGGAGTCCTCGTAGAAGGTCTCGTTCTCGGCGGCGATGACCGCGTCGACGGCGGACGGCGCGATCTGGTCCAGCTCCACGTTCTGCCGGTTGACCTCGCCCGTGCTGACCATCTGGGTGCCGTCGGACCAGTAGTAGACGTTGGCCTCGCGGCGGGCCGCCGCGTTCTCGTCGGGAATGTCCACGCTGACGTACACGCAGATGAAGAGCACGGCGACGGAGGTAACGAACAGAGCGGAGAGACAAAGGAGTTGGCGCCACGAAGGGAGCCAGCGGCGGGCGCCGCTCCGGCCGGTGCGCGGGTAGTCCACGAGCCGCCGCCGGCCGCGGCGGCGCGACTTCTTCCCCTGAGCATGTGTCCCCATGCCGGGGGAGAGTGCGCCGCACGCGGCCGGGTTGGCCCGGAGCCTGTTTGCGGTACGTAACAGTCGGCCGCGGGGAGGCGGACGCGGTCAGCGGACCTTCGTCAGGTTCCCCTTGTCCTGGAGGGTGGCGATGCCGCGCGCCCAGAGGGAGTTGACCCGCTGGCGCTCCGTGGCGTTCGGGGTCGCGTTGGTGCAGGACGGGCCGGGTCCGCCGCCGGACATCAGCTCGCTGCACGGGCCCCGGTAGTTGTCGGGCAGACCGAGCACGTGACCCGTCTCGTGGGACGTCACGCGCGTGGAGTTGTACTGCTGGTTCTGCCGGTAGTCCAGGAAGATGTAGCCGTGCCCGCGCCCGTCGGTGTAGGCGTACGAGCCGCGCGAGTCATTGCCCTCGCGGTACTCGAAGTCGGCGCCCGACGTGGTCTCCTGCAACTGCACGTTGCTGACCGAGGAGTTCCATATCCGGGTGCTCTGGGCTATCTGGCTGCGGAAACTCGGCGCCCGGCTCGTGCTGTACCGGACGGTGACGGCCTGGATGCCCGGCTCCGCCGCCTGCCTCTTCAGCGCCGACTTCATGACGGCCTCGAAGAACTGGCGGTTGGCGGCCTGGTCCTCGGCCGAACCCACGTACGTGGAGAGGGCGTACGCGGAGGTGGGCTTGACCGTCTCGGGGGCGGGGGCCGCGAGGGCGGTGGGGGCGGCGGCGAGGGAGGCCACGAGGGCGGCGGCGCCGAGGGTGGCGAGGAGACCGGTTCTGCTTCTGTTCATGGGGGTGTGTCCCTTCCGGGATGGAGGCCTGCGGGTGCGGCCTCCGGTCGGGACGAGTATCGGGAGCGTGGGCGCGTTCGGACCGATGCCATTCGGTGATAGCGCGAGAGCATCAACCGACCGGCCCGGCTGTTTGTGTACCGTCCTGTCCCGGTACCGCATGTGCCTGGTGCGTGTCCGGGTCTGCTACCGCACGCGCCTGATGCGGTGGACGTCCCGTACGCACAGGTTGAGGAGCGTGGCGGCGACGATGATCCCCGTACAGACCAGGAGCACGGACCGCACGGCGAACACCGGCGAGACGAGCGCGACGACGAGATAGCCGAGCGGGATCGCGAGCCGCTCGCCGACCTGGTTGAAGGAGCTCATCCTGCCCAACTCCGCGTCCGGCACGTGCTGCTGGAACGCCGTCACCCAGGTGACGCCCGCGACATCCAGGGCGATGCCCGCGAGCACGGCGGAGAGCAGCAGCCAGGGCAGCGGCAGACCGAACGCGAGCCCCGCCAGCGGCAGCGCGAGCCCCGAACTGGCGCCGACGGCCACGGTGAGCAGCCGGTCCGGCCGCCACCGCAGACACACCACGGCCCCCGCGAGGAGCCCCAGCGAGAACGCGCCCTGGATGAACCCCCAGGTGCGTGCCCCCTCGTACTCCTGCTCGGCGACGACGGGCCCGAGCAGCTGGTAGCCCGCCAGCCAGGCGGCGACGAGCACCGTCCCCGCGGCCGTGTACGTCCACAGCCAGGTCCGCGACCAGAAGCCCGCCCAGCCCTCCCGCAGATCGGCGAGCGCCCCGGCCCCGACCTTCGTGTCGGGGGCCCCGAGCCGCAGCCCGAGCAGCAGCAGCGCGGCGACGGCGAACGTGAGCGCGTCGAAGCCGAGCGCCCAGGCCGGCCCGCTCACCGCGACGACCAGCCCGCCGGCCACCGGTCCTGCCACCTTGACGGCGTTGGTGGGCAGCCGCAGCAGGGCGTTGGCCCGCTGCAACTGGTCCGGCGCGACGAGCCGCGTCACCACGCCCTGCGCGGCGGGCGTGGTGAACGCCACCGCCACCCCCGAGACGAAGCCGCAGGCGGCGATCGCGCCGGTGTGCGCGTGCCCGCTGCCCACGACGAGGGCGAGGGCGCCCTGCGCGGCCGCCGCGAGGAGATTGCCGAGGAACAGCAGCCGGCTGCGCGACAGCCGGTCGGCGAGGACACCGCCGACGAGCAGGAAGACCACGGTCGGCACGGTGTTGGTGGCCAGCACGAGACCGAGCGCCCCGGCCCCGCCGCCCGCGCCGATCACGGCATACGCGAGGGCGAGCGGGGCCATCGCGGAGCCGGCGGCGGAGACGACCTGCGCGAGGAGGAAGCGGCGGAAGGCGGGGAGGCGGAGGGGGGAGGGGGCGGGGGTGGCCGGGGCCGGGGGTGTGTCCCCGGGGGTGGCCTCGGTGGTGGTCATGGTTCCCCCGGTCCCGTGGTGATGCGGTGATGTCGTCGGTCCGGCGGGCAGGATAGGGCGCGGGGGTGCTGCCGGTGACGGCGGGGCTCGTGGGGCGAGCGTCGACGGGGCGACGGGTCGACGGGGCAAAGGGGCAACGTCAAAGGGCGCGCCACGTACGGGAATTAGTGATCGCGGTGATGGATTGCTGTTGATGCGGCGCTTCGGTGCCGTGCCTGTGCCCTGTCACGTCACCACGCCCCCTGGGAGACCCACCATGTCCGAGACCCCCACCCCTGCCTCCGCCCCCGCCTTCGACCCGCGCGCGTTGCTCGCCGAGTCGCGGCTCGGCGTACTCGCCACGATCAAGGCGGACGGCCGCCCGCAGCTCTCGCCCGTGATGCCCTTCTACGACAGGGAGGCGGGGGTCCTCCACGTATCGATGACGGAGGGCCGGGCGAAGACGGCGAACCTGCGCAGGGACCCGCGGGCCACGCTGGAGGTCACCGCCCCCGACGGCCGGTCCTGGGCCACCGCCGAGGGCACGGCGACCCTCACGGGCCCGGGCACCGACCCGGAAGGGCCCGAGGTGGAGGCGCTGGTGCGCTACTACCGCGTCGCGGCCGGGGAGCACCCCGACTGGGACGAGTACCGCGCGACGATGGTGGCCGACCGCCGGGTGCTCATGACGATGACGGTCGACCACGTGTACGGGGCGCGGCTCGGCTGAACCGGCCACGCCACCCGCCCGTCAGCGACCTCGCGGAGTCACGGTCATCGCGGGGTCACGGTCATCGCGGGGTCACGGTCATGCGGATGTCGTCGGCGGCCCACAGCACGAACCGTTCGACGGGCGTCACCTCGTGCCCCGGAGCGAGCCGGAACCGGAACCGCTTGAGCAGGACGGCGAGGACCAGCTCGGCCTCGACCATGGCGAGCCCGGCGCCCTCACAGCTGCGCGGCCCGATCCCGAACGGGATGTAGGCCAGCCGCGCCCGCTCCGCCACCGCTTCCGGGGTGAACCGCTCGGGGTCGAACCTCTCGGGCTCGGGCCAGTGGTCCGGGTTCATGTGCACGGCCCAGAAGGGGTAGAAGAGGGTGGTCCCGGCCGGGATCTCGTACTCGCCGAGACGCAGCGCTTCGGTGGCCTCCCGGGCGCCGTACGGCCCGGGTGGATAGAGCCGCATCGACTCCTTCAGGACCATGTCCAGATACGTGAGCCGCCGCAGGTCGGCGTAGTCGGGCGCGGACCGGTCACCGAGGACACGGTCCAGTTCCTCGGCGACGCGCTCGGCGATCTCCGGGTGGTGCCCCAGCAGGTACAGCGTCCAGGAGACGGCGACTCCGGTGGTGTGGTGGGCGGCTAGCAGGGTCACCATGACGGTGTCGCGGATGCGGGCGGGGGGTGTGCCGGCGTCTATGAGGGCGCGGATGAGATCGCTCCGGTCGCGGGGGTCGCCCCGGTCGCCGGGGTCGCTGCGGTCACTCGGTGCGCTCGGTGCGCTCGGTGCGCTTCGTGCACTTGAGGCACGACGCCTCCCGCCGCCGTCCTGATGCGTGGCGACGACGCGATCGACGGTGTCACGCAGGTACGCCAGCGCGCGCTCGGCCCGCGCCGCGCCCTCCTTCCGCTCGACCCCGTCCCCGTCCCCGTCCCCTTCTCCATCCCCGTCCCCTTCCCCGGCGACGCGGTAGATCCGCCCGAGGTGCTCGGTGAGTACGTCCTCGAACGCCTGCACGACCTTGGCCGGTTCGACAAGCCCTCCACCGGCGCCCGCTGCCCCCGCCCCCAGCGCGTACGCACAGATCATCCGCAGCGACAGCGCGGTCAGATCCTCCTGCAGCGCGACGGACGCCCCGCCACCCGCGCCCCTCTCCGCCCATTGACCGGCGAGCCCCTCCACCAGCGAGACGAACTCCTTGAAGTGCCGCTCGTGCGAGGGCCGCCCGGCGAACACCTCCAACAGCACGCGCCGCCAGGGCCCGTGTTCCTCGGCCCCGATGACCTGAAGGTTCCCGGCCTCGCACAAGGGCGCCAGGAACTCGAACAACGGCGCGGGCCGCTCGTCGATCCGGGCGGTGGCCTCCAGCAGCACCGGATCGGCGACGGAGACGGCGGCCCCCACCCCCGGCAGCTGGAACCGCACCACGGGTCCGTACTCGGCGTGGAGCCGCAACTGGTAGAGGTGAAGCCCCCCGGCGGCCGCGATGGCCCCGGCCCCACCGTCGTCACACCACTCGGGCCCAGGAATGCGCATGGCGGTACCTCCTCGACGCTGACGCCCTCAGGCCAACGAACGGGCGAGGCACGATGCCCGCACGTTTTCGGCCAGTCCGGTTCAGCCCATGGGGCATCCATGGGGCATCCATGGGCACCCGTGGGGCATCCATGGGCACCCGTGGGGCATCCGGGCAGGGACGTGACAAGGCCCCCTCCCGGCGCTCGCGCCGGAGGGGGCCCTTGGGTCGTGACTAGGGCAAGCCCTAGTCCATCACCAGGTCGCCGAACTCGACCTCGGAGTTCTCGACGACGCTGGTGACCAGGGTGTCGTCGTTGCCGATGCCGTAGTTGCCGTCATCGTCGTTGGCGGCGGCGGCTCCCGCGCCACCCAGGACGGCGAAGGCGGCAAGGGCGGTGGCAGCGACAGCAGTGCGGATACGCATGTGTGGCCTCTCTGAGAGGAATGAAAGGGGACATTACGGGCTTCCCCGCAATGTGGCGGGAAGCAATCCCCTCAAGCCCCAAATCATCCGAACGGCCGCTGCGATCCTAAGGGGGAGCTTTTTTCTCTGTTGCTGCTGATACTGCGGCTATGAACTTAGGTATTGCCCGTGTGCAGACACACGGGATACACAACTCGGCGTCGGCATAGCGTGGTTACTGACATAGGGGGGCCTCAGTCCATGCTGACCAACTCCGTGATCCTGGTCGTCGACGACCACAGGGACACTCTGTTCGCGTTGGAGAGCGCGTTGGGCCCTCTCGGGTACCCGCTGGTGAGCGTCTCCAACGGCGACGACGCGCTCCGGGTGATCCTGCGGGGCAACGTCGGGCTCATCCTGCTCGACGTGCGCATGCCGGGCGTGAGCGGCCTCGACGTCGCGCGCTACGTACGCCGTCTGGAGCAGACGCGTTCCATCCCCATCATCCTGCTGACCGGCTTCGACGTGAGCCGCGAGACGGCCGCCGCGGCGTTCCACCTGGGCGTGGCCGACGTGGCCCTCAAACCCATCGACCCCCTGACCCTGCGCACCAAGGTCCGCTACCTCTTCGAGACGTACGGGCAGCTGAAATCGATGCAGCGGGAGATAGACGAACTCCGGTCCCAGCTGAAGGCAGGAACCACGAAACCCCCGACCGACAGCCACTCCGAGCGCCGACGGCTCCGGGGCCCGCGTCCGGAACGGTAACCGCCACCTCCCGCCTCCCCCGCCCGCCACAACCCCTACTCAGCCGGCCACAACGACCGGTTGTGCATGCCTAGGGTGAACCACGTGGACACCGAGGCACTGCGGACCTTCGTCCGGGCGGCCGAGCTCGGCCGGCTGCAGCGCGCGGCCGACGAGCTGGGCGTGACGCAGCAGGCCGTCTCCAAGCGGATCGCGGCCCTGGAGCGCGAACTCGGGGTCCGTCTCTTCGCCCGTACCGCCCGAGGGGTCGAGCCGACGCTCGACGGTCAGGCGTTCCTCCCCCACGCCCGGAGCATCGTCGCGGGCGTCGAGCGCGCCGTTGCCGCCGTCAGGCCCGGCTCGCGGGCCCTGCGCGTCGACGTTCTCGGCCTGCGCAGCGCGCAGGCGGTCGTCCTGCACGAGTACTGGCGGTCGCGCCCCGGGACCGACCTGGACGTGGTGACCCTCCGCACCACCGACCCCCGCGCGGCGGCCGTCGCGGTCGGGGCGGGCGACATCGACGCCTCGTTCCGTACGGTCACCGACCCGGCCGCACTGCCGCCCGGCGTACGGATGATCCACGCGTTCGACTCCCCGCTGGAACTCCTCGTAGGCCCGCGACATCCGCTGGCCGCACGGAGCCTGACGCCACGACAGCTGCGCGGGCACCGGATCTGGGTGCCGGGCATCGCGCCCGGAAGCGAGTGGGCGGACTTCTACGACGAACTGGTCACCGAGTTCGACCTGCGCGTCGACGCGGCGGGCCCGCACTTCGGAGACGACGTCCTCCTGGACACCCTGGCGGACTCCGCGGACGTGGCCACGCTGGTCGGTGCCCGCGACCGCTACACCTGGCCGCCGACCCACGACCTGCGCCGCATCCCGATCACCAACCCGACCCTCGCCTACCCGCTCTCCCTCCTCCTCCCCACCACGACCCCGCACCCGGGCCTCCACCCCCTCCTCACCCACCTGGAAACCCTCCCGGCCCTCCCCGAACCGACGTGGCACCCGTCCTGGGCAAGCCCGCACAGAACGGAAGGACACAGGCATGCCCAGTAACCCCCTCATGCGGATCCACAGCCCCGAGTTCCAGGCCATGTCCGAGAGGGTCCTGCGCGCCACCGAACTCACCTCACGCCTGAACGTCCTCCCCTTCGACGACGAGACAGGAAAGGCCGCCCTGTTCCGCCAGATCCTCGGCAAGCCCCTCCCACCGAGAACCACGATCTACCCGCCCTTCTACACGGACCACGGCCTCAACCTGGACCTCGCGGAACGCGTCTTCATCAACCAGAACTGCACGTTCCTGGACTACGCCGGCATCCACCTCGCCGAACGCGTGATGATCGGCCCCAGGGCCACCTTCATCACCGTCGGCCACCCGGTCGACTCCGAGGACCGCCGCAGCTGGCTGACCGGCGGCCCGATCGACATCGCCGAGAACGTCTGGATCGGCGCCGGCGCGACGATCCTCCCCGGCGTCACCATCGGCCGCGACGCGGTGATCGCCGCCGGCGCGGTCGTCACGGAGGACGTGCCCCCGGCCACGCTGGTGACAGGCGAAAAGGCGACGATGCGCCGCCAGTGGTGAGGGACCGGCTTCGCCCTTGCGACCGCTCACGCATCGCTCACGCGCGGCCGGACAACTGGGCGGCGCGTCGTCAGATCCGGCTGAGGTCGGTCTCTATCGGAAAGGGGGCCAGAGCCTTGAGGACGCCGGTGAACACGTCTCCGTCCCGGTAGGTCTTCGTCGCGGGGTCGAGAACGTAGGTGTACACGAGGGGAACACCTGTCGCGGCCTGCTCGATCCGCCAGTAGAAGGCGATGCCTGCCTTGGCGTACTGGTCGACCTTCACGATCCGGTCGGTGGTCTCCGAGCCCGGCGACACCACCTCCGCGACCAGCAGCACGTGCTCGGGGCGGGTGGGGCCGATGTCGATCGTGTCCGCGCGGTACACGACGACGTCCGGGCGGCGATTGGTGAGCGGGGCGTCCTGAAGTCGGATGTCGAAGCCGGTGTCGGCGTTCCACTCCGGGCTCGCGGCGGCATCCAGGGCGTTCGCCAGAATCCGGGCCAGACGGTTGTGCCGCTTGGACGCGCTCGGATTCACGACGACCATGCCGTCCACTATCTCAATGCCGGCGCACTGCTCCTCGGACCAGGACGCGTAATCCTCCGCCGTGAACTGCTTATGCATCCATGCCGGGACCACCATCTCGGCCACCATGAAGCACCTCCCGGACACTGTGCTCCTCATCTGCTCACGCAAACGGCCCCGGACGAGACGTCCGAGGCCGAGCGGGAGCCCTTCCTGGGGAGAAACCCCAGGTCAGAGCGGTAATGCGTTGTGCCCCCGGCAGGATTCGAACCTGCGACACCCGCTTTAGGAGAGCGGTGCTCTATCCCCTGAGCTACGAAGGCGGGGTGGCCGCAGTCGCGTGTACTGCTGTGCCGCCGTCAGTGTAGCGGGTGGTCAATTCGGGGGTGGGGGGTTGGGGCCGGGTGCCCGCCGGGTGCCCGGGTGGGGGCCTTGACGCGTATGGGTTACTCGATGACGAGTTCTACCGGGATGTTGCCGCGGGTCGCCTTGGAGTAGGGGCAGTACGCGTGGGTCTTCTTGAGGAGGTCCTCGCCGGCGGGGCCCTGCAGGTGGTCGGGGAGTTCGGCGCGCATGACCACGGCGAGGCCGAAGCCGCCGTCCGTGTCCTTGCCGATGCTGACCTCGGCGGTCACCGAGACGTCCGACACGTCGATCTTCTCCTGGCGCGCGATGCTGCCCATCGCGCTCGCGAAGCAGGCCGCGTAGCCCGCGGCGAAGAGCTGCTCGGGGTTGGTGCCCTTGTCGTTGCCGCCCAGCGCCTTCGGGAAGCCGAGCGGCAGGTCGATCTGGCCGTCGGAGCTGACGGCGCGGCCCTCGCGGCCGTTGGCGGTAGCTACTGCCGTGTACAGCGCGTCCATGAGTGTTCCGTCCTCGTGATCGTCGTCGCGTCGGTCGTCGGGCTCGGGGTGCGAGCCACGGCATAAGCATTGCACGCCATTAAGTTGTGTGCAACTTGATTGGGTGCTGTTGTACGATCGGGGTATGGAACGCGAGGATTTTCTTCGGCTCGATGATCAGATCTGCTTCTCGTTGCACGCCGCCGCGCGCGCCTTCAACAGCGTCTACCGCACCGCGCTGAAGGATCTGGGGCTCACCTATCCCCAGTACCTCGTCATGCTCGTCCTCTGGGAGCACGGCGAGCTTCCCGTCAAGAAGATCGGCGAGCGGCTGCGGCTCGACTCGGGCACCCTTTCGCCGCTGCTCAAGCGGCTGGAGGCCGCCGGGCACGTGGAGCGGCGGCGCAGTGCCGAGGACGAGCGGTCCGTCGCCGTGCGGCTCACCGAGGAGGGGCGCGCGCTGCGGGAGCGGGCCCGCGCCGTGCCCCGCGCCATCGCCGAGTCGACCGGACTTTCGCTCGACGAGGTGCGGGACCTGCGGCTCCGGCTCAATCAGCTCACCGACGCCCTCGATGGTGGGGAGAGGGAGGGGGCTTCTCGTGACTGTGTTCGTCCTTGAGTGTCTGATGGGGCCTTTGGGGTCTTAGGGTCTTGGGGGTCTTAGGAGCCGAACACCTTCTCCGTTGTCGTCACCACCGCGCACTTTCCCGCCGCCCAGCGCAGCGCCGTCGCGTGGTCGTCCGCAGAGAAGTCCGCGACCGCGTCGGCCACCACGAACGCCTGAATGTCCTGCATCCACGCGTCGCACGCCGTCATCAGGACGCCGATGTGGGCGTAGACGCCGGTGATGACCAGCTGGTCGCGGCCCTGTTCACGGAGGCGTTCCAGGAGGTCCGTGCGGACGAATCCGCTGTACTTCCACTTGGTGAGGACCGTCTCGGCGGGGGCCGGGCCGATCTCGGGGGCGATCGCCGCCGCGTGGGCGTCGTCGGGCAGGCCGGGGCCCCAGAAGTCCTGCTGGAGGCCACGTTCGGCGGGGCTCTGGCCACCGGGCTGGGCGGTGTGGATGACCGGGATGTCGAGGCGGTTCGCCGTCTTCTTCAGCTCTGCCACGTGGGACAGGAGTTGCGGTACGGGGGGTGCCATGCGGTCGTACGCCGAGAGGAAGTAGTTCTGCAGGTCGTGTACGAGGAGGACGGCGCGGGACGGGTCGACCTGCCAGTCGACGCGGTTCGCCGGCAGCTCGTCCGCCGACGGCATCGGGTACGGGGGGATGGCGGGGAGGGCCATGGGGGTGGGCTGTTCCGTTCAGAGGGGAGGGGAAGGGAGGGGTGGGGAGGGGAGAGGGGGATTTCTGGGGTTTCTACTGGAGCGTTGCTGCTCGTAGTGCTTTTTTGGAGATCTTGCCTACTCCCGTCTGCGGGAAGACCTCCACGAACTCGACGCGGTCCGGCACCTTGTACGCCGCCAGGCCCCTCTCGCGTACGAACTTCCTGATCGCCGCCGGCTTCACGGGCTCGGCGCCCGCGCGCAGGATGACGTACGCGCACGTCCGTTCGCCCAGGTACGCGTCCGGCTCCGCGACCACGTTCGCGTCGTGCACGGACGGGTGGGCGAGGAGGTGGTTCTCGACCTCCTCGGCCGCGATCTTCTCGCCGCCCCGGTTGATCTGGTCCTTCGCCCGGCCCTCGACGACGATGTGGCCGGTCCCGGTGAGGCGTACGACGTCGCCCGTGCGGTAGAAGCCGTCCGCAGTGAAGGAGCGGGCATTGTGCTCGGGGGCCTTCCAGTAGCCGCGGATCGTGTACGGGCCGCGGGTGAGGAGGTGGCCCGTCCCGCCCGTCGGCAGGTCGTTGTCCTCGTCGTCGACCACGCGGATCTCGTCGTCCGGCGAGATCGGCCGGCCCTGTGTGGTGACGATCGTCTCCGGATCGTCGTCCAGGCGCGTGTAGTTGACCAGGCCCTCCGCCATGCCGAAGACCTGCTGCAACGTGCAGTTCAGGGCCGGCTTCACCCGGCGCGCCGCCTCCTCGCTGAACTTCGCACCGCCCACCAGGAGTACGTCCAGGCTGCTCAAGTCGTACGCCGTGGTCGGCGCCGCCTCCGTCCAGAGCAGGGCGAGCGGCGGGACGAGGCCCGTGATCGTGACGCCCTCCGACTCGATGAGGGGGAAGGCGGTCTCGGGGCTGGGCTGCGGGCAGAGGACGACGCGGGCGCCCGCGTACAGCGCGCCCAGCGAACCCGGCGAGGAGAGCGGGAAGTTGTGGGCCGCGGGGAGCGCGACGAGGTAGACGCTGTCCTCGTCGACCGCGCAGATCTCGTTCGAGCCGCGCAGCGAGTAGATGTAGTCGTCGTGCGTGCGCGGGATCAGCTTCGGGACGCCCGTACTGCCGCCGGAGAGTTGGAGGAACGCCAGGTCGGACGGGGCCGGCGAGGCGGGGATCCCGGTCGGGTCGGTGGGGACATTCGACAGTGCCTCGAACGGGCCCGCGTCGCCCTCCGCCACGAACACGTGCCGCAGCGTGGGAACCTCGTCGACCAGCTTGGCCGCCAGGCCGCGGTAGTCGAAGCCGCCCAGCTGCTGCGGGATGACGTACGCGACCGCCTCGGTGAACTCGCAGAAGTAGCGGATCTCCGTCTCACGGTGCGCGGGCAGCGCGAAGACCGGGAGTGCGCCGATGCGGAACAGCGCGAAAATCGTCTCGAAGAACTCGGCGATGTTGGGGAGTTGGACGACCACCTTGTCGCCCTTGGCGATGCCCCGGGCGAGCAGGCCCGCGGCCAGCCGGTCGGCCCGGCGGTCCAGTTCCCCGTACGTCCAGCGACGCGTGGGCGGGCGGCTCTGCTTCGGGCCCGGGTCCACGATCGCCACCCGGTCCGGGTGTGCCGCCGCGCGGTCGCGCAGCATCTGGCCGAAGGTCTCGCCGCGCCACCAGCCCGCGGCGCGGTAGCGCTCCGCGAACTCGGGCGGCCAGGTGGGGGCGTCCGGTGCCTCTGGTGTGTTCTGTGTGGCCGGTGTGTTCTGTGTGACCGGTGCGTCCTGTGTGCTCGGTGCGTCCTGTGTGCTCGGCTTTGTGGTCACAGCTCTGCCCCCACCGCGTTCAAGAACGTACGGAACTTCGCGCCCGTCTCCGCCGTCTCCGCCGCCGGGTCCGACGCGGCGACCACGCCCGCTCCCGCGTACAGCCGGAGACTGCGTTCCTCGGCCTCCGCGCAGCGGATCGTGACGACCCACTCGCCGTCGCCGTTCGCGTCGCCCCAGCCGACCACGCCCGTGAAGAAGCCGCGGTCGAACGGTTCCGTCTCGCGGATCACCTCGCGCGCCGTCGCCGTCGGCGTGCCGCACACCGCCGGAGTGGGGTGCAGGGCGCAGGCCAGTTCGAGGGCGGACGCGTCGGGGTCGGTGAGGGTACCGGTCACCGTCGTGGACAGGTGCCACATCGTCGCCGTGCGGACGAGGGTGGGGCGGGGCGGGACGGTCAGGTCCGTGCAGAAGGACGCGAGCGCTTGGTGTACGCCGTCCACCACGACGGAGTGTTCGTGCAGGTCCTTCGCCGACTCCAGGAGCGCGGCCGCGCGGCGCACGTCCTCGGCGAGGTCGTCGCTGCGGGGCGTCGAACCCGCGAGGGGGTTCGCGACGACGTGGTCGCCGTGGCGCGAGACGAGCAGCTCGGGGCTGGCGCCGATGAGGGTACGGCCGGGAGCCGTCGGCAGCGCGAAGGTGTAGCCGGAGGGGTCGCGGCGGGCCAGGCGCTGGAGCATCGCGGGGAGATCCAGCGGGGCGGGCGCGGTGAGTTCGAGGGTGCGGGCGAGGACGACCTTGCTGAAGTCGCCGCGCCACATGCGCTCCACGGCGGCGGCCACGCCGGCGCCGTACTCCTCGGGGGCCGGCACCGGGCGGATCCGCCAGCCGGTGGCGTCCGCGGTCTCCGTGGGCAGGGCGATCAGCGGGTCGGCCGCGAGCGGGGGTGCGGTGCGGAGGGTTTCGGGGACCGCGAGGGCGGCGGGTGCGGTGTGGTCGAAGGGGACCGCGCCGATGACGTACGGCTCGGCCATCCCCGCGCGGCGCGCTTCGGCGAGCGTGGCGGTGACGCGGTGCGGCAACGGTCTGTCGTTGTGTGGCACTTCCGCGTGGACGTCGGTGCCGGTGAGCAGGGTGCGGGTCGGGGTCGCCAGGAATCTGGCGGCCGGGGTGTAGGCGGCGAGGAGTGAAGTGGCCGCTCCTACTACGGGGTTGGATCGTTCGGTGGTTGTGGCGTGCGGGGTGTGTGTGTCGTGCGGGGCGTGCTTGTCGTGCGGGACGTGCGTGGCGACCTCGGGTGCCGTCGACACAGTGGCTCCAATTCTCGGGTGCGGTGGCGTGGAGTGGGTGCAGGTGCTTGCGTGGGTGCCGGTGCGTGCGCCTGGGGTTCGTCT
>NZ_JBFAHP010000048.1:0-61831 GCF_040654255.1 Streptomyces sp. NPDC050732 | reverse complement strand
GGAAATGCAGGTGCAAGGCCTGCCCGGCGCTCGATCAAGGGGCCCGTACACGCACAGCGTGTACGGGCCCCTTGCGGTACTGCGCCAGGCGCACCACCAGATGATCGGCGGTGGCCCCGCGCTGGGTGTGCGCCGACAGCCTCAATCCGTGCCCGCGGGGTAGACCGCTTGGGGAGGTGGTGCTGGTCAGGCCAGGGCGGTGGGGCGGGTGGATGGTGTTCCGCTGCTGCCGGGCCCGGATGAGGGTCGCCTGGGGCTGGACCCGCCAGGCGTACGGGCCGCCCGCTGTCACAGCTCGCCGTGCTCCTCGCGGACGAGAGGCGCCGCGTCGCCGGACATCCGTACGCGGACGCCTTCCTCGCCGGGTACCCGGTACGGGTCTGAGGGGCCGGTGCCGGGCGATCAGGCGGTAGGCCACGGCAAGCGCGGTCTCCGCGTCCGCGGATTCCACGATGATCTGGGCCAGGCCAGGGACAGACAGGTGAGCGGGGCGAGAGGTCATACCGCGGCAGACGTGCTTCGCAGGCGCCGCAGTTCGCACCAGCCCGGGTCTTCGCTCGGCCGCGGAAGTCTGGCCTGTCGCCACGCTGGAGGGTACTTGAGGCAGAATGCTCGTCGCTCTATAGCCGCCAGATCTTGACGGTCCTTTCGAATGTTCTTGAGGCGGCTGTCGATGACCGACGGCTGGTGCGTAACCCGGTGCGTGCCAAGTTTGTTCGCCGGCCGAAGGCGCCGGCCGGTGGCGGTCCTCCGCCGGAGGGGCCATCCCCGCGCCTGCGGGGATGGCCCCACGCGAAAGTTCGACCAGATCATCCGCGAGGCGTGCTCCCCGCGCCTGCGGAAATGGTCCCTCGAACACGCCGAACGCCTTGCCGCTCTCGCCGTGCTCTCCGCGCCCGCGGGGGTGGTCCGCGCTTCTTGCCGTTAATCCGAACCTAGCCAGGTCGCGACGGGCGCTCGCCGCACGCACGGGGCTCGGCTGCACTCCCCGCTCCGGTCCCAAACGCACAGTAGTAAACCCAATTAAGCAATGGTGGTGGCACTCGGCGGTCCTGCCAACCGCCGCATCTGACCGCCTATGCCGCCGAGGGGACTCCGCTGAGGCGGTGCGGCGCCCTGACTGCCAGCGATCAGTGTGTACGGCCGGCCGCGGGGCTGGCTGGGACTGCCGGGATGACCGACGGGGCGGTGTCGGGGCTCGTCCTGCGTTCGCGGCTGGTCGTCTGCCTCTGGCGGGTGCCGGTTGCGTGGGTGAGGTTCTCAGCGAGGTTGGCGAGTAGCGAGCTGGGGGTGTACGGGGATGCGGTGAGGGCCCAGGTGGGGTGGTCAGGGTTGGGGCCGGCCCAGACGCTCCAGGTCGCGAGGGTCTGGTTTGAGTGCTGGGCGGCGAAGGCATCGAACTGGAATCCCGCGTCTGCCGCGGGGGATGTCCAGCGGATCCATCGCCCGTCCACGGTGTGTTCCACCCGCCGTCGGAGAGGGGCTGCGTGGCGGCGGCGATGCTCTTTTCGTCCAACGGGGCGCCGAGGGCTGTGTCCCAGCCGTGGCCATCAGTGAGGTGGTCCAGCAGTTCCTGCAGCACGGGGGCAGGAGTGGCGCCGGTCGCGGTGAGAACCCACATACGGTCGGAGACCGGAGTCTCGTACGCCGCCATGGTCCATGCGGTCTCGTGGATGGGGGCTTCGTGGATGCGCTCGATGCGCAGGGTCTGGGATTTGTGAAGCGGCAGACACAGTAGGCGACTGCGTGGAGTGGCTCCTTCAGGCCGCCCTACAGTGTTCTCCGCAACCCAGTCGTTCGTGACGATGGGGATGCGCAGGTGGGGGGATCCAGCAGCACGCAAAAGCCCCACCGCAATGGCGGCGGGGCTTTTGGTGAGGCGTCAGGCGTCAGGCGTGGGCATTGCTGTACTCCGGCTCGCCACTGTCAAGGACGCGGAGCAAGGAGGCGGTGACGACGCGTGTGCTGCGGCCGATGCGCAGCACACGGCATGGGAACTCCCCGCGGCGAACTAGTTCGTAGCCCTTCGCCCTGGAGAACCCGAAGGCTCGGGAGGCGTCCTCGACGCTGCCGGTTCCGCCCCAGGTGGCGCGGATGTGCGAGGGGCTGTACTGGGCGTCCGTTTTCGAGGTCCCGTTGTTCTGGCTGTGCATGTGAGGCTCTTCGGTTCCCTTCAAGACTGCTTAGGTCGCGGAAATATGCCCGGACTCGGTGACGTTCCCCTCTGGCACCGTGATCATGGAGGGGGAGTGGTGGGTCTGAAGCTGTTCAAGACGGCTGGTGAGGTGAGTGAGGTCGTGCCGCGTCTGGCTGCGGTGGAGGCGGATGTGCAGGATCTCGTCGAGGCGCACATGGAGACGATGCTGGGCGTCAGGTTCCTGGCGAGCGAGTACGTCATCGACTGTGTCGATGGCGGGCGGATCGACTCGCTGGGCCTCGACGAGAACGGGGCACCCGTGATCGTCGAGTACAAGCGCGGCACCGACGCAGGCGTGATCAACCAGGGCCTCTACTACATGGCCTGGCTGACCAACCACAAGGACGCCTTCCGGAACCTGGTCCGCGACCGTCTCGGAGTGGCAGCCGCGTCCCAGATCCTGTGGAGCGCACCCCGGCTGATCTGTGTGGCCGGCGACTTCACCCGCTACGACGCGCACGCCGTGCGCGAGCACCGGCGCTCGATCGACCTGGTCCGCTACCGGTACTTCGGCAGCGACCACTTCGGCCTGGAGACCGTGGCCTCGGTCACGGGGCACTCGGCTCCGGTCAAGCGGGTACGCCGACGAGCGGCCGGGGCGCAGCCGCCCCGGAAGCAGGGCGGTGCGATGGCCGAGCTGGCCCAGGCGGTCGACGAGGTCCTGGTCGGACTCGGGGACGGCGTCACCCGGGTACAGCGCAAGCAGTACCGCGCCTACCGACGGCTGAGGAACTTCGCCAGCGTCTGCCCGCCCCAGCAGACCAAGATCCTCGTCTACCTCAAGGCCGACCCGAAGGAGGTCGACCTCGTCCCCGGCTTCACCCGGGACGTGACAGGGCTCGGCCACCACGGCACGGGTGACCTGGAGCTGCAGCTGCGGACGGAGCGCGACCTGGAGCGCGCCGGTGACCTTCTGCGCCTCAGCTATGCCTCGGCATAGAGATCTCCCGCTACGGCATCGGCCCAAGTGGAGTGTGGAGTTGTGGGCTGTCGTCGTGATGCTGCCTTTCGATGCGATGGCCAGGGAGTGGCGGTGGAGCACCAATAGTGCGGAGGATCCCCGGTTTCGCTAACCGGGGATCCTGTGCTAGGTGCCGAGAGGCCTCCGCTTCCTCGGCTTTACCGCGTCTAACAAAAGTTGTCGATCATGTGACCGTCGCTCCGCCTGGTTCTATGAAGCCTGGCGCGCATGTCCTACGATCTCGAAGTTTCTTTGTTGCCAGGCCACTCGAACAGAACGACGTGCCAGTGGCTCTTCTCGTATACCAGATCCACTGTCTCCCGCAACGGACGCCCTTCACTGGCAGAGGCTGTTAGGGCGACCCTGCCCATGTAATCCCCCATTTGATCGTACTGAATGGGCGCTTTGGTGATGGTCAGGCCCTTGCCGCCCTTGGATCGCATGATTTTATCTGCCTGCTTCCGCGACCACGGCTCGTTCGGGGCGTCTCCCACTTTCAGGAGGGCTTTCATGTCACGGTCATTGAGGGCTTCGACGTAGCGCTTGACTGCAGTTGGGGCACCCGAGGGCGGAGAGCTGCTAGCGGAGTTACCACCGCCATCAGAGGTACCCCCGGCGTCGGCAGAGCCGCAGCCCGCGGTAAGGAGCAACGCTGTTGCTACGAGTATGTGTTGCTTGCGCATGGCGCCTCCAAGTCGGCCGGCTGTCAGCTTCTCAGGTGCGGTGGGCATACCACCAGGCTCGGGGGTACTTGCGAAGGATCTTCTTGAGGCTCCTGTTGTGCACGTTCGGCGTGTGATAGCTGAGGTAGGAATTGCTGCGCCAGCCCTTGGTGACGATCATGGTGTGGTTTATGTTGTTGTTTCTGTCGAAATCGGCTTGTAGGACATCAGCCTTTGCAAGGTCTTGCACGTAGGGAAGGATGCGAGTTCTCTTGGACCACTTCTTGGCGAACCAGTACCAATTTTCGGCCCCGGCCCAGGTGTAACTTGTATATATCGTGGAGGTTGAGCCGTAGAACCAACTCGAATTGTGCCTGCGGCGGTCTCCGTTGTATTTCCAGCCGCCCGCACGCATAGCTTGCGATATGAAGTTAGTGCAGTCGTTGCCGTATCTACGGTAGGCGTCGTTGTTGTTCTTCCAGTACTTGTTGGCATACGCGGCCATCTTGTCGTAGCTGTATCCAGCCAGCGCCTGGGCCGGTTTTGATTCTCCTCCTGGTGTCGACTCGCCGGTCGGCGAAGACATCTCGGTTTTATCGTCTTCGGGTTCGTCTGGCGTGCCACTGTCCTCCCCTGGAATTTCTAGGTCTAACCGAGGTTCGGCCATGTATGTACTGGGTGGCATTGAGCCGGTATCGGCGAGGTCGGAGGCCAGCCGCCAGGTGCCGGCGTCATCACGGTTGAACGTCAGAGTGTGGTTGATGCTGTATTCTTCGGCCTCCGGAGCTCCGGCGGCGACGTCGGCAGTCGGGTGGTAGAGCTTCGTGTCCTCAGTGACCTGCAGCCGGACTGTCGTTTCTGTCTGGGAGAAAGGGCCTTGTGGCGTGACGGTCACTGCGGCATCGACGTATCCGCCGTCAAGCTCCTTGTACTCGGCCGCGAGGGCGGCGAGTTGTTGATACTCCGCCGCCAGCTTTTGGCGCAGACCATCAGTAGTCGGAACTGCCATCGCCCCTTCCTGGAACCGTGCGTCCACCTGCGACGACTTGACAGTCACCGCGTCGGCTCGTTGTTCGAGATAGCGGTCGGTGAGTTCTACGAAGTCTCCGATAGCTGGTGCATCGACGGCGGGGTCGTTGCTAGCCACCGCCACGGGTGCAGTGGCGGTGAAGAACGGTGCAAGGACTACGGCTGCCGCAAATGTCGCGGCGCATCTAGGGTGGCGCATCGATGCATCTCCTGTGGCCAGAGGGTTACTAGCGGGGATAGTGGCATGTGTATAGAATCCTCTTTCCTGGGTGCCGCGAAGAAGTCTTGTTCCAGTCCTTGATTGACTGAATCTGGCACTCGGCTATGCGCGGATGCGGAATGGTTCTCCTCACTTGACTGTGTGGCATTCCACTTCGGTAGTCGTGACTCAAAGGTGATGGGTGCCACCGATTAGACACAGGAGGGAAGCCCTCAGGTCTAGTTGCGAGGCTTTCTCTGCTGAGTGCTTTTCCGTCTGGATCCACGCTTAACTGGCTCTAATGAAAGTGATCGATCAAGTGACTGTTGGCTGGTTGGCTTGTTGTTCTGGCTATGGGGGATCGTCAGTCGCGTCCGTGGATCGTGTCGGACGAACCGTGGTCGCTAATGGAGCCGTTGCCGCCTGAGCCTGTTCGGAGGCTGGTCGAGGGCACAGACCGCAGGTGCCCGGACCGGCAGGTCCTGTGCGGGACCTTGTCCGTCCTGCACGCCGGTATCCGACGGGAGTACCTGCCCTAGGAGCTGGGCTTCGACTTGGGCAGTACCTAAGCTCGGCGACACCTACTTCCACAACGGACCGCTCGGCCTGTCGGCGACCTCAACGGCCGGTGTGGACACGGGCTTCAACCGCGAGCCCGGGGGAACTCTGAACTCCATGACCCGGGACCGGAAGACGTACTTCTACCTCACCGACGCACTCGGCTCCGTCGTCGCGGTGGCGGACGAATCCGGTGCAAAGGTCAACGAGTACTCCTACAGTCCCCGAAGCGTCACCCGGACGGCGAGCAGCGAAAAGGTCGCCCAGCCCTACCGGTTCGCCGGCGGCTACCAGGACCCCACTGGCCTCTACCACTACGGGGCCCGTTACTACGACCCCAACATCGGCCGCTTCAACAGCCCCGACCCCTCCGGCCAGGAACAGAATCCCTACCTCTACGCCGCGGGTGACCCCGTCAACCGCATCGATCCCAGTGGCCTGTTCTGGAAACCGCCGGTTCCGGACTGGGCGAAGAAGGCAGGTAAAGCAGTTCTCGGTGAGGGCAAGGAGATAGTCAAGAAGGTGAAGCCCACGCGGTTCGGGCTCTACTGCTACGTCTACAAGTCAGTGGTCGGGGACGAACCGAACGATGGCGAGTTGAAGCACGAGTTGAGTCAGCTGCACTCCTGCTTCAACCCGTACAAATACACGCTGGATCCCGGAAAGTAACCTCTCATGCTGCCCGGTGTGGCGCCACGGTCAAGGGTGGCGCCACACCCTCACCTTGGGACGGTGAAACGTATGAAGAATGACAGTGCAACGGTGGAGGTCGCTCGGCATGCGGCACTGGTTGGCGTTGGCGTGTGCGTACTCGTAGTAGTTCTGTGCCTGATTCTCGGCAAGTCGGCCTCCTATATCGCTTACTCCACAATTTCTACCTTCGCAGTATGGTTCGCTATACAGTTCATTTTCGACTACGCGAAGCTTAAGCTTGCACGGAGCGACCGATGAATCAACACCCCCGACCCGACTGACACTCTCAGGTACGTGGCACGAGAGGGAGCAGCTCAGGTGCCGCGACCGAGGACGCCAATGGGTGACGCAGTCAGAGGTAAGGAATTTCTCCGCCATAGTTTTCGCGGGCGGGATCTGCGCATGCATTGCAGGGGCAATTTCCGGTGATGCGGCCCCGATCACACTTGGGGCGATAGCCATAGCGAGTAAAGCGGTTCTCACTTGCGCGACGAGCCGGGAAGGCCGGGAACTCCACGCAGCAGGCTAAAAGGGGAAGGTTATCAAGTGTCGGGTGAAGGTAGTGATGAATTGCTTACGGCGGGCATCATTGCATCCTGGCACCCCGTGTAATCCGTGCCCGAGAGTGGCGCGTTGTGGGGCACGCGCCGTCTTTGGCCGAGATGATGATCTTGCGGTCAGAAGTCCTGCTCGCCGGGGGGCCGCCCAACGATCCACCACTCGTCGAATTCGGCTTCCTCGAGATCTTGGACCAGGCTGTCAATCATGTGGGCTACTTCTGCCTCCGGGCTGTCGGCCGCCAGGCCGGCCCGCTCACCGCGGGTGGCATACCAGTAGTCCCGTACGACGGGATTTTGCAGGAAGGCCCGCACCTGCACGAACAGGTCCTTCCACGGCACGGCGCCGGTGGCCCACGACAGGACCATGTTTTCGTACACCGCCCGCACGTAGAGGAACTGGCGACGGCGCTCTGGTGTCATGGGTGCCCCGAGGCCAGCATCGCCAAGGAACACGGTCTCTGCGAGGTCGGGGTCGTTCATAGCCCGGGACAACAGTTCCATGCGACGCTGACCAGCCGCGATCAAGGCTTCCTGTCGGCGGGCCTCGCGCCGTTCGTCCTCCTCCCTGCGCCGTCGGAACGGCGACCATGGGCGCCGCCTGGAGTCGGGGCGGCGCTCACGGGTGCTCCCGGAGCGGGGCGTCGCGATAGGAGGTTCCTCGACGGGCAGGAGTTGACCCCGGAAGCGGGCCGCAAAGGCTTGCGCATCAGCTTCCGTTGGCTCACGGCGCAGTGCGACATCCGCTGTGGCACGAGCGGCGTCTTGGATCACGCTGTAGGAGGCCTCCGGGAATGAGGTGCCGAGCATCCGCTCGACGACCCGGTCGGCCGACTCCGTGGGCGCCATGAGACCACCGTAGCGGTCAGCGCTACACGCGGCGGTTTTGATCGCACACGAAGCACCGGTCCAACTGGGCTGCGTTGAATGCGGCTGCACGCGCGAGCCGTTCCGCCTCAGCTGCGGCTACCGCGGGCGTGAGGCCTTCAAGCCGCGCCCAGTTGTCCGCGACGAACTCAACGGTGGTGCTCCAGTGCTCCTCAGCCATCTCGCGGTTCCTGGCGTGGGGGCCGTTGACGTACTGCTCGACAAATCGGCGCCCTTCCCCACCCTCGGCCTCCAGCTCGACGAGCGAGCGGATGCGGAGGCCCTTGTCGCGGCCGGGTTCCGGCGTCGCGGGCTGCTCCGGGTTTGCTACCCGCTCGTGGACCTCCTCTTCTGACAGCGGCCGTCGAGCATCAATCTGGCGGCCCAGAAAGTAGCCCGCGGCGCCACCGATGATCGCAGGCACGAGCAGCCAACCGGACAGGCTCAACACATAGGCGAAAGCCGAGTTCCCGCTCTGGCCTGGAGCCGTCAGTCCGACGAGAATTTCGTACGCTGCCCGCCATCCGAGGAACGTGCCCCCTGCCACATACAGCAGCCCGAAGGTCAGCAGCCACCAGGGGGCTCCAGTGAGGAGCCAGTGCGCTGCCTGGTTAAGGAAAGATCGCGCGCCCATCCGATTCCGCAGCCGCCGCCAGAGACTGACGCCCGACGGGGTGGGCGGGTCCGGAGGCATCGACATGCCCGTCAAGTTAGCGCTGGCGGCGGAGGATTGAGCCTCGAATACGCGAGCTGACACCGACCTGCCCAGCTGTGCGTGCTGGCCCCAGACGCCTACGCCGGCTGCTGCCCGTGCTCCTTCTCCTGGCCGTGGCGCAGCACTTGCACCATCGGTGACTCCGGCGGACAACGAGGGGGATACAGCTGAGCGTTGCAACGGGGCCTGCGCGGGGCCGTGCAGCGGCGTCGGTTGTGTGCTGAGGGGCGGTGAAGGACCTGGAGCCTGCTGAGCTGTGGTTCTTGGGCGCAGTGGGCATGCAGGGGTCCCGGGTTGTTATGAGGATCTGATCGTCTGGGGCTCGCGGGCAGCTAAGTTGTTGATCTATGGATCGGCGCCCCCTCAAGCTCATGGTCGATGTCCTGCTCATGGTGGTCGGGGCCCTGTTGGGTATCGCGACGAACTACGCGACCGGCCAGTCGGACCATGTGCCGCTCGCGCTGCGGCTGTTGCGGGACTGGTCGGTGCCGTTGGTCGGTGTCGCGCTGGTGCTGCTGGTCGGGGGCCAGGTCGCGCTGCACCTCCTCGACCGGCCGACGCCGGTACGCCGGGTGTGGAACAGGGCCCAGCCGCCGTACCCGGGACTTGAGGCTTTCACGGAGGACGACGCGGCCGTATTTTTCGGGCGGGACCGGGAGATCGCCGAGCTGGTGGGGCGGCTGCATCCGGCGGTGCCAGGACGGGCACAGCGGTTTGTGACCGTGGTCGGGCCGTCGGGGAGCGGAAAGTCGTCGTTGGTGCGGGCCGGGCTGCTGCCGGCGCTGGCCCGGCGGCGGGGGCGCTGGGCGGTCGCTCCACCGTTCTCGGCCGGCGAGGACCCGGCCGGCACCCTGCAACGGCAGCTGGCTCAACTGCCGGACGGGCGGCCGGCGTTGCTGGTGATCGACCAGCTGGAGGAGTTGCTCACCCTGTCCGGTCGCGAGGAGCGGGAAGCGTTCCGCACCGCTGTACGCGACGCGTTGCGGCGTGACTCGCGGCTGTGGTTGGTGGCCACCTTGCGCTCGGACTTCCTCACCGGCTTCCTGGAGTCCGGTTTCGCCGAGCTGGTGCGTAACCCGGTCGTCGTCGGCCCACTCGCCCGGGACGCGCTGTATGAGGTCATCGAGAAGCCCGCCGAGCAGGCCGGGCTTTCCTTCGCACCTGGCGTCGTGGCCCGCATGGTCGACGAATGCGGCGGAGGCGACGCGCTGCCGCTGCTCGCCTATACCCTCCAAGAGCTGTACCTGCGCGCCGGAGGCTCCGGCGGAACGGTGACCGAGGAGGCGTACCGAGCCCTCGGCGGTGTCGCCGGGGCCCTGTCCGAGCGCGCCGACCAGATCACCGGCGAGCTGGCGGACGCACCCGTGATCCCCACCCTGTTGCGGTTCGTCACCATCGACCGCAACGAAGCCACCCGCCGCCGGGTCCACCGTGCCGACCTCACCCCGCGGGAGCAGGAGGTCGCCGACGCCTTTGTCGCCGGACGCCTGCTGACCGGCGGCGACGGGGGCGTCCTGGACGTGGCCCACGAGGCGTTGTTCCGCCAGTGGGCGCCGCTGCGCCAAGCGGTCGTCGCCCGGACCGAGGACCTGCGCCGCCGCACCGAGCTGGAACGCCGGGCGCAGGACTGGGACCACGCCGAACGCCAGGACGCCTATCTCCTCACCGGGGAGCGGCTCTCTGTCGCCCGGCGGTGGCTGGCGCAGTCCTCGCGGACGGTCGGCGCGACGCCACTGGTCGAGGAGTTTGTGGACTGCTCGCTACGGGCGGACCGGGCGACGATGGAGCGTGCCGCGGACGCGGTGGCCGTCCGGGCCCTCGAAAGCCTCGACACGGAGCCGGAGACCGCCGTGCTCGCCGCCCTTGCGGCAGTCGAGGAGTGCGCGGCCACACCCGGCGCGGTCCAGGCGCTGCACACGGCCCTGGGCGCCTCACGGCTGCGAGCCGTGCTGCGCGGCTTCGAACGCGGCGCGTCCGGGGTGGCCTGGTCGCCGGACGGGCTGCGGCTGGCCGTGTCCAGCGACGACGGCACCGTACGGGTGTGGCGTCCAGACCGCGACGACCAGCCGGTGGTGCTCGCGGGGGACGGCGCCTGGATGCAGGGGGTGGCCTGGTCCCCCGACGGACGCAGGCTTGCGGCCGGCTGCCGGGACACCACCGTGCGCGTCTGGTCCTGCGACACCTGGGCCGAACTGGCCGTCCTGCGCCACACGGAGGCGACCGGAGACCGGGAGGAGGGAGTCGGCGGTGTCGCCTGGTCGCCCGACGGCAGCTACCTCGCCTCGGTCGGCAGCGACTGCGCCGTGCGGATCTGGGACGCCGACACCTACGCCGAATCCGCAGTGCTGCGCGGGCACCGGCGCATGGTGTGGAGCGTGACGTGGTCACCTGACGGACAACACGTGGCCAGTGGCGGAGAAGACGGCACGATACGGGTTTGGACGGTGGCCACAGCGGCCACCGCGGCTGCCGTCACCGTACTCACCGACCACGAGAACAACATCGAGTCGGTCCGCTGGTCGCCGGACGGTGCCCGGCTCGCTTCAGCCTCCGGTGACCGCACCATACGGATCTGGGACACCGGCAGCTGGCGAGTACGGCGGACACTGGAGAGCCCGGAGGTCATCAACTCCCTGGCCTGGTCGCCGGACGGCACGCGCCTCGCCGGTGGTGACGCGGACCGTACGGCCTGGGTCTGGAGCGTTGATGGGGTTGCGGGCGAGGACCGGCTCACCGGGCACGCCGACACCATCTACGGCATCGCCTGGTCGCCCGACGGGCAGCGGCTGGCGACCGCCTCCCGCGACCGGACCGCGGCCGTGTGGAACGTCACCGAAACCACCAACGTCTTCGGCGGCCACGATGGCGCGGTACTCCGCGTCGCCTGGTCGCCCGACGGGACATCCATCGCCTCCGTCCACCAGGACGGCTCCCTGAGCATCCGGGACTTCGCCTCCGGCCGTACGACCGGAGGGTGGCACGGCGGTGAGGCGTCCGATACGGCCTGGTCCCCTGACGGCACCCGCCTGGTCATCGCCCTGCGCGACGGTGAGGCCGTCGTGTGTCGGCAGGACGGCAGCGACGAAGACATCAACCTGGCAGGCCACACCGAGGCACTGTCCCACGTCTCCTGGTCCCCTGACGGCACCCGCATCGCCACCGGATCCCGCGACGGCACGGCCCGCGTCTGGGACGCCGCCACCGGTGCGGCCGTCCACATCCTGCGGGGCCACGAGGACTGGGTCTGCGGTACGGCCTGGTCACCGGAGAGCCGTTATCTCGTCACGTCCAGCACGGACCGCACCGCCATCGTCTGGGACACCACCGACGGCACTGCCGTCAGCACCCTGCGCGGTCACCTGGACTACGTCTGGAAGGTCCATTGGTCACCCGACGGCCGCCGCCTCGTCACCGGCTCCCGCGACCGCACGATCCGGCTGTGGGACCCCTTCGACGGCACCGAACTCGCCGTCATGGCCGGACACGAGGACCGGGTCCAGGACGTCGCCTGGTCGCCCGACGGCACCCACATCGCATCCGTGTCCCAGGACCGCACTGTCCGACTCTGGGATCCGGACAGCGCCACCCAGACCGCGGTACTCGGCATCCACGCCGACCGGGTGAGCGGCCTCGCCTGGCACCCGGACGGCTCACGGCTGGCGACCGCCTCCCGCGACCGCACCGTACGCGTCTGGACGATGGCCGATCCCGACATCGACGGCCTGCTGCGCCGCACCCGCCAACGGGCCTTCCGGGAACTCAGCACCGACGAGCGCCGCTCGTACCTGCTGCCCGACAGGAACTGACGCCCACCTTCGACGCCTGCCCACGGCGAAGGAGTGGGTAAAAGAGCGTTTCATCCCGGCGGGGTTGTCTGGTTCGAGATTCAGGTGTCGCGCCAGTTCGGAGCGGATTCGCTGGTGAGTCGTCGACTCATGAGGTCGATCATTGCGACGTTGATTATGGCTTCGGACCGGTGGGGGTGGGTCTCATAGTCACGTGCGGTGACACCGGCCTCGCGTAGGAAGTCGACGTGCCGGTTCACGGCCGGCCACCCCGTCCCAGCTCTGTGGCACAAACAGGGGCCAGGCCAGTGGGCAGGAGGCGGTGTCGGAGGCAGCGTGGACGCTGACCCCGATCTGGCAGTTGCCCACCTTGCTCAAGGTGTTGGAGTACTGCCGTGCCACGTCCGAGCACCGAGCGTGAGCCCTTCAGCTGGCTCGGCGGTGCCAAAGGGGCCGAGGAGCCGGTCAAGTACTGGCTCTCGAACCTGCCCGTCGACCTGGAGTTTGTCTCTTTGACCGGTGCTTCTCGTGGTGGGGCTGGCTAGTCTGCTGCGGTGACGGACAAAAAGCTGGTCGTTGACCTGCGAGGTCGGCTGATCGAGACACTCAACGACTTCTGGGACGCGGTGAGCGAGCCGTGTGGGCTGCCAGAGTGGTTCGGCCGGAACCTGGACGCGTGGTCGGACACGATCGATACCCGGGGCATCTCTGAGGTGATCGACAGCCACGATGTCTTGACCGTGCACGTCGACCAGAGGGGCCTCTTCGCCGGGCGCCGGCAGGAGGCCGACGCCCTGGCCGGCATCTTTGACGGAGAGCGGAACCGGCTCATCGTCCGCGGGGCGGCCTGATGAATCCTTCGGATGCCTTGCTCAGCGCCGGGCCCAGATGAGGATGGCAGCAAAGTGGAGGGCGGCCTGGTAGGCGATGGCGAGCTTGTCCGTCCGCATGGCAAGGCCACGCCACTGCCTGAGCTGGGCGATACACCGCTCGACGGCATTGCGCTCCTTGTATGTCTCGGCGTCGAAGGTGGGCGGGCGGCCGCCGGCGCGGCCTCTCCGCAGGTGATGGCCGATCTGGTCGGCGGACTGCGGGATGACGGCGCGGATGCCGCGTCGATGGAGATGCCCACGAATCGCGCGGGAAGAGTAGGCGCGATCTGCAGGGACGACCGCGGGGCGCGTTCTTGGCCTGCCGAGCCCGCTCCGCGGGATCCGGATCCCGGCCATGACCGCCTCGAAGGCTGGCGCGTCACCGGCCTGTCCCGCGGTGACGTGGATGGACAGAGGCCGCGCCCGGCTGTCACTGGCTAGTGCTGTGACCGGAAAGGTTCACCGGGGTCGTGAGCGGATGAGCCTCTGGAGGGAGTGGACGGCTCGTGGGCCAGGCGTGAGAGGATCGCGGCCGTGACCATCAAGCTTCATGACTTCGACGGCGAACACTCGCTGACGATGGATGTCGGTGGCCTGGCTGTTGATGCCGCAGTGGTCGATGCAGAACACGAGCCGAACGGATACTTCTGGGAAGGTCTCGTGCGGTTTGCCTGGCCAGACTTGGCCGAGCGCCTCGGCTTCGACAGCGAGGCCGGCATGTTCTGCGCGGTGGGGAGTCCGAGCGACCTCGCGCTTCTCAAAACGGCCGTTGAATCAGTCATCACGAGCCCCGAGGCAGTCCGCGACATCATCGCCCGGGCGGAGACTTCGGGCTTCGAGTTTGACGATTAGAGATCCAACCGGATAGCAACACCAGTTGGGTCAGGATGCTGTGCTGAGTGGGCGTCCGCCCCAGCGGAGGCCCTTCTCACTGCGGATCCGGGCACGCTCCTTGCGCTGGGCGGCCAGCACGTCGGGGTGTCGGCGTTCTTGTTGCGCCAGCGCAGGTAGGCGTGCAAAGCCCGGGCCTGGGTGGGGTGGCTGCGGTGGGCCTCGATCGGGTTAGCCCAGGATGCGTAGGTGGGCGTGAAGCACAGCTCGACCCGGTTCCTCCTGGCCCAGCGCCGGACCGTCTCGCTCTTGTGGGCGGACAAGTTGTCCAAGATGACGTAGATCGGCGCGCTGTCCGGGCGGACCGCGCGGATCGACCTCAGCGCCGCCAGGGCGTTCGCGGCGCCCTTCTTGCGGCGGTTGACGCCCCACAGGGTGTCGTCGCGATCGAGTAGCAGCCGTGGAAGTAGCGGACTCCGTGGGTGCGATGGTAGGTCGCGGGGTGCCGCTCGGGGTGGCTGGCAGGGGCCCAGCCGGAACCGCTGGTGGGGCGGATATTGAGCGGGCGGAACTCGTCGAACGCGAACACCCGGTCCGGGAACCGCTCCAGGACGTGCTCGATCCGGTCGAGCTTGGCGTCGCGCTCGGGGTCGGGTGATTCCTTCCAGGTCTTGGTGTGCTGGAAGGTGATGCCGCGGCGGGCGAGCAGGCACCGTAACGCCTCGCGGCCGATCCCGGTCACGCGACCCTGCACGCGTCGTAGGTGGCCGGCAAGTTTGCGGACCGACCAGCGGGTGAAGGGCTGGCCGAGCTTGGTCGGGCGGGTGGTGGCCGTCGCGACGACGAAGTCCTCGTCGTCAGGACTGAGCAGGCGGGGACGGCCTCCCGCTTACTGAGGGTCCAGACAGGCCAGACCGATCTCGTTGAACCGGTGGATCACCTCCCGCACCGTGTCCTCGTCGGCCTGGACCAGCTACGCGATCACCGGGACCCGGTTTCCGCAGGCGGACGCCAGCAGCATCATCGCCCGGCGATAGCGCACCGAACTGGTACTGCCTCGGCGCACGGTCTGCTGCAGTTTCTGCCCTTGCTGATCTGTCAGTCTGGGCACCCGCACAGGCTCGGACACCACACCTCCCAGCGATCCGACGGACATCACTGCCCATCCAACCGCTCCAACCACCAACCCGGCGAACCTTCCCGGTCAGAGCACTAGATGGACCTTCGTGCTCAAGCCACCGCGGGAGCGTCCGAGCGCGTGATCCTCGGGCTCGGACTGGCCGGGCGACCCCTTTTCCTGGCTCCGGCCGAATGCTGGTGAGCCCGGCAGACGGTGGAGTCCACCGAGACCATGTAGCTCACGTCGTCATCGGCATCCGCCACTGCCAGGACTGCCGCGAGGATCCGTTCCCATATGCCGTCCATGGCCCACCTGATCAGGCGCTTGTGCGCGGTCTGAAAGAGTCTGAGCTCTTCTGGCAGGTCGCGCCAGGGTGAACAGGTGCGGTACTTCCACGCGATGGCTTCCAGAGTCCGACGGTGGTCGGCCCACCGTCGTCCACGGACCGGATCGGCCGGCACCAACGGCTCGATCCGGGTCCAAATCGCATCAGTGATCACTAATCGGACAGACACATCCGATCAACTGAGCAACCCATCAAAGAGACACGCTCTAGCTCCACCCATCACTCCGGATGTGATCTTCCTTCAAAGCCGCGAAGCGCTACACGTGCCCAGACGGCTTTGCCGTGGGACTGGGCGTCGGTAGTCCATCCCCAACTGGTGGCGAGCGCCTTGACGATGGGCAGGCCGCGGTTGCGTTCAGCCAGCGGCGGCGGCGGCGCGAGGAAGGGCCGGCGACGGCTTGGGTCCCGTACGACACAAAGGAGTGTGCGAGGGCGGGGAGCGAGTGCAAGCCACACCCCTGTCTGCCTGGCATCCGAGGCGAGGCGCGCGTGGCCATGGCGGATGGCGTTGGCGACGAGTTCGGAGGCGATCTGCACGGTGTCGTCGCTGATCGCCTGCAGGTTCCAACGCTGTAGGGCGCTGCGAGTGAACTGCCGGGCGATGTAGCAGCAGTCGGTGGTGGCGGGGATGCTCCGGGCGGCGAAGGGGGTGCTGCCGAGCCCGGTGTCGACGGCCATATTCGCCGTGGTCGCCAGTGGCTCGCCTAGGAACAGCGGCGCTTGTGGCCGCCAGGGCTGGACGGGCTGCGGCTGTCTGAGGGCGCCGTAGCGATATGGCGTCATGATCTGTCCCCCGGGAGCGTTGCCGTGCGCTTGACGCGCCGTGCCGTCTCTACCGTCACTATCGCGGCCTCGTGCTCGTTACTGCAAGCGGGGTCCTGCAATTGCAGGGCACGAGAATTCGCACTCGCGGCCGACGCTGGTGCCGACCGACGACGTTCGGTCGGCAGGGGGCCGGGAAAGATGTGGTGAGGCAGATGCAGCAGGTACACAACGGCATGGACGCAAGCACGATCGAGGGCGTCTCGTGGCGCAAGGCCATGAGTAGTGGAGGGAACGGAAATTGCGTAGAAGTCGCCAAGCTGGAGAGCGGGGAGGTCGCGGTCCGCAACTCGCGCTTCCCCGAAGGGCCAGCGCTGATCTACACGCCAAATGAGATCGCAGCGTTCCTCGAGGGGGCCAAAGGCGGAGAATTCGATTTCGCCCTCTAGTAACCTAGGGCTACCCTTTGGCTAGTTCCTGACATGCCCAGCTCGCGCTGCCATACTCGCCCTTGGGGAGAATTCGAAGGGGAGATTTCGGTATGGCAGCCGAGCGGATGGCGCCGTCAATTCTTAGGTTCCCGCACCGCCCGCAATGGGGGCCGGGCGCGCATCGCAAGGCTCTGGCTGGGCATCTGCGGCGCTGCCGCGACCATGCCGGCGTCGCATCCCGGCTGGCAGCCGGACATATCGGTGCGTCCGAGTCGACGCTGAGCCGTATGGAGACCGGCCTGGCCGCGCTCAAGCAAGGGGACATCGAACAGCTGCTACAGCTGTACGGAGTGGCGGATCGGCGCGAGTGTGAGCGCATCGCGGTGCTGGTGCACGAGGCGGCCCAGCCGGACGCGTGGCAGCCCCTTGCACACGCGGCAGCGCCCTACCTGCGGCCGCTTCTTGGCATGGAACCCGCTGCCCGTCGCATCATCTCCTACGAACCGCAGCTGGTGCCGGGCTGGCTGCAGACCACAGAGTACGCACAGACCGTGATCCGTGCTGCGCACCCCACCGCCCCGGCGAAGGAGGTTGAGGAGCGGGCGCGACTTCGGCTGCTGAGACTGCAGATGCTGCGTCGGCAGACGGACCCGCCCGTATTGCTGGCGGTGATGGACTCCGAGGTGCTCCGACGCCAGGTGGGGTCGCCCGGAGTGATGTACCGGCAGGTGCAGCACTTGTTGGATCTGCTGACCGAACTGCCGTACCAGCTCCACCTGCGAATCGCGCCGCTGGAGGCCGGGGCGGTCGGTGCCATCGGGCACCCCATCGTCCATCTGCGGTTCTTCACGCCGGAGTACCTGCCCGACATGGTGTACCTCGAGCAGTACGAGGGGGCGGTCTACGACGAGAAGCCAGCGAGCTCAGAGCGGTACCTCGCCGTCCTCAACAATCTCTGCGCTGTCGCATCCCTCGCGCAGCACACCCGTTCTCTGCTGGAGGAGGCGTTGAGGTACTGGCGGTAGGCGCGGGTCCGCCCTCGAGTCATCGCTTGACGAAGCCGACACCGCCGTACTCTTCCCATTCCCAGGTCTGCTGGGCGGGGACGTCGTCGTGGCGGGGCCGCCATGTCGAGACCTCCACCAGGCCCGGGTGGACCAGGTCCAGCGGGGCACAGAAGTCGGTCACGTCGCTCTTCTCTCGGACCCGCCCCCAGTGTCCTTGGGTCTGCTCTGCCATGAAATCCGTGACGAACCCGCGGACTTGGGGCGAGTCACTGACGAGTTGGCACACCACCATCGCGCTGCCGGGTGGGAGCTTGTCTGCGACGCGGGCGATCAGTTCGGCGGGCCGGTCACTGTCGGGAATGCAGTGCAGGACTGAGACGAACAGCGCGGCGACGGGCTCGCTTGGATCGATCAGACGACGCACGGGGTCGCTGGCAAAGATCCTCTCTGTATCACGCATGTCTTCCTCCAGCACGGCCGTGTTGGCGTTGCGCTCAAGGAGGAGGCCGCCGATGCGGCGGACGATGGGGTCGTTGTCGATGTACACCACCCGGCTGCTGGGGTCGACGCGCTGGGCGATCTCGTGCACGTTTTCCTGCGTGGGCAGGCCCGAGCCGTGGTCGATGAACTGGCGTATTCCGTACTCGGAGGACAGGGTGTGGACGGCGCGGCGCAGGAACTCGCGGTTGTTCAGGGCGAGTTCGCGCATACTGGGCACATGCTCCAGCAGCGCCTCGCAGGCTGCACGGTCAGCAGGGTAGTTGTCCTTCCCGCCCAGCAAACTGTCGTACATGCGGGCAACGCTCGGCGTGTTGACATCCACACCATACGGAAAGTCCATGTCCGCCCCCGATGCCGCTGGCACGCCTGGCGACGTGCACCACTGCCAACTCAGTGTAGGCGCACGACCACAGCGAGGGGCCAGCTAGCGGCGGAATATCACCCCTTGGGGCGGCTGGCGGGCCCCAGCAGGCCGGCGAGATCAGATTCAGTGATTCCCATTACCTCCGCAGTCCGTTCGGAGCTGAGATGCAGCTGGTCACGCAGCAGACGGGCGTCCCGCTGAAGGGCTCCCACACCTCCCAACGCCGACACGTCAGTCCTCGCATGACCCAGCGCGTGGTCAATGTGCTGGTGCAGCATCCGCCAGGCGATCGCTGCCGGTTCGGAACTTCGCAGCACCTGGTGCCATGACACGGCCAGTTCGGTGAAGGCTGCGGCGATCGTGGCCTCTGCGGCTTCCCCCCGGCCAAGCCGCAGTAGGGCATAGTCCAGATACGGCTGGTAATGACGCTGCCGGAAGGCATCAAAGGCGGCCAGTACTGTGCGCTGAGACCGCATCTGCTTGCTGCACGGACCTCCGGCTCGGTCCTGACTTCCTGCTGCCGATACGGCAGTCCGGCGCTCTCGCGGAGAGGTCATTCTTGTCTCTCCCCGGGTGCAGCGATGTGTGCGGTGCCGTCTGGAAGCCTCGGGTCGTCGCACATGAGGAAGGCGTAATGCACCGCTTCCCACAGCGGTTTGATATCCGCCGGCTGCCCTCCCAGAGCCGTGATCAAGGCAGCGAGCACATTCCACTCCGGGACATCGATGCCGGCCAGGGTGCGGCGGGCTGCGGACGCGCTGACCGCCTTCTGGCTGAGCAGCTCGATCTGCTCAGCCGTGGGGCTGTGCGCGGCCCGGTAGATTCCGCGCACAGCCGCGTGCAGCTGCGCGATGGCTCCTACAGCGGGCTGCCGCAGAGGAGCCGTGATGCCGTGGGCCGCCTCGAACAGCACCCGCAGGTCGGCCGGATCCGACTTGAAGAGCACGGCAAGGGAACACACCAGATCCCAGGAGGGAAGCCGGTCCCCTGACAGGACGCGAGAAATAAAAGACGGCGAGAGTCGGGTGAAGTCCGCAACCTCCCGAATGCTCTTACGGCTCTCTGCCTGCAGCTGGGCCAGCGCGGACGCCAGCTGCCCCACCGAGTTAGCGTCTTGAATCCCGCTGGCCTCCTCGGCAGGCCACAGAGCTCCCCTTGGCACCTCGCCATCGGGATGCCGAGCAAGGCGTCCACTGCTCTGGCGGGTGGGAGCTATCCGCTTCTCGTTCGCGTGCCGGTCTATCATCCGGGCCACCCGCTCCGGCCCCCAACGGGAGCGGGCCGTCTCTGGCGCCACATGTGCCGCCTGGCCAACCGCCCCCCATTTCTCACCGCGGTGGCGGGCATCTTGCACCGCAGCCGCCGTGTAAATTTCAAGCTCCCGACGGATCACCTCGGCACGCTCCAGCAGCGTTCCCAAGTCCTCGTTGCGCACCTCGCCGTCCAAGAGCTGCCGCGCCAGCCGCTGGACCTCCAGGGCAACCGCCTGCCCGAGTGGACCCTGCCGCTCGGCAGGCTGCTTCCCACCCGCCTGCCTCTGCCGCTGCGCCCTACGGCGGCATACCGTGCTGCAGTAGCTGCGGCGGCGCCCCGCACCTGTCTTCTGCGTCAAGGGAGCACTGCATACTGCGCACGTCGTCGGCTTCGACGGACCACCGGTCAACACGATCCCTCCCCTCCAAGCCAGACGCAGCCCCCACAACCGTGGCTGCGCATCTTCTGCCGTCCACCATGGCGGGCCAGGCTGCAGCTCGACCCGCCATGGCCCGTGGGTCAGTCCAGGCGTGCCCAGAGGAACTGAATCGTGGAAGTGCGGGCTGCCACCGCTGAAACACCAGCCAGGGCCACACAAGCCCCGACAGGCCACTTCCCCACATGAGGCAGGGCAAGGGACAGGATCAGCACGAATACCGGAGCCAGGCCCAGCGTGACAGCGAAGGCACGGACACGTGCGTAATACCGGCCGGTATTGCTACCGTCCGGGATCGTCCCGGAAGCTACCGCGCCGCGGACGACGTTGTGCTCAGTCAATTTTCCCTCCAACAGGAATTGACGACTGATCAGAATGTGAGGCGGCCCCGGTCCGTCATAGGTTCCAGCCTGAGACCGGGGCCACCTCTTCGGCGCGACCCTAGCGCCCCGCGCAGACGTTGAGCCATCCGAGTGAGTCACTAACGGGTACGAAGCCGCACCGGCGTACGAAATCCGTCCGCTGCGCCTGAGCCTTGAACGCTCCTATCAAAACAAAGGCCATATCTGACCGTTTCAGTGCGGATTCGATCGCACTTTTCAAGCGATTGGCCACTACTCGCTCTACGCCGTCACATGAAAATCCAAAGAGCGCACTCCGGCTCACTCAGCTGCTGGAAGACACTCCCGGCGCGCGAGAGCCATGTTGCGAAGCAGCCGGGTGGGCGCGCCGAGGGCACGTTAGATCGTCAACGGCCCACCACGGTGGTGTAGCCAGTCAGGGATCCGGAGTGCGCGTGCACCTGCCCGGGGCTATCCCGAGCGGCCACCGCCACGGACACCACGCGCTCACCGACGAGGCGTACACGGCTAGGCGAGTGGCGAGTTCGAGAAGGCCGCGGGCCTGCACGGGTTCTAGCGGGTGGCTCGGACGGGGGACGGGGCGGACCGCAGGAGAGGCCCAGCCCGGGGAGCGGCCGGGGCGCGGGCCGGGCGGGCGGTGCGCGGCGTAGCCGGGCCGGTGGCTTGGTGCCAGCGGGAGCGCACGGCGGTCAGCTCGGCCAGCGCCCGACGGCTGCCGGTGATCAGCTGGTGGGGGCTGTTGGCCGGGTCGTCGGTAAAGGCGGCGATGCGGACGGCGACGGTTTGCGCGCTGGTGAGCAAGGCACGCTCAAGGACCTTCTCGCCCCAGTGCTCGGGTGAACCGACCGGCGTGGACAGCAGGGCCAGCAGATCGGCGGGGGTGATGTCGTGGGTGAGGAGGCTGCGGTGCTGGGCTTCCCAGAGCACGGTGACCGGGTCGACGGCCTCGCCGCGATGGGTGAGCGCGGTGAGGCACTGCCACAGCGCCGCGTGCAGGGGGAGCGTGAAGTCCTCGGGCGCGAGCCAGCGCATCTGGCTGGTCTCGGCGGGGTACGCGGTCGCGGTGGCGATCAGGAGGCGTTCCTCGTCGAGGGCTTCCTCGCCGGTGTCCCTGGCGGGCGCCGGCGGCAGCGCGGTGCGCGGCAGGGAGCCGGGGTGTGGGGTGAAGCGGCCGGAGAGGGCGTCCAGGAACTGGGCGAGGGTGTCGGCCTGCTGGAGGGTGGCCTTCGCGCGGTGGGGCAGGGTGGTGTCCACCGCGGTCTGGGCCAGGCGCCCGGCGTGCAGGCGCAGGCTGCGGCGGGCGTGGTCGGCGCGGATCATCCGGGCATACGTGGCCGCGTGGCTCGGCCAGGGGCAGACCTGGATGAGGGTGTGCAGGTAGGAGGCGGTCAGCCCGGGGGCGTGGGGGCGGGCCGCGGCCAGGACGGTGTTCAGCCAGGCCGGACTCGTGCGGTGCTGCTCGGTACCGGGGGCCGGTGCCGAGCGCATGGCACGGAACAGTTCGCCGTGCGTGTGGTTGGAGAAGTGGCCCGGCTCCAGCAGGCCGATCTCGTCGAGGCGGTGGGCTTCCAACAGGAGTGCGCCGAGCAGGGATTGTTCGGCGTAGTGCACGGGTTGGGGCGGCGGAAGGGCGTCGAGGTCGTCGTGCTCGTCGTCGGTGGAGGCAGGGGGCATCAGGCGGCCAGGGTGAAGTCGTCGGGGGTGAGAGTCTTGCCGAGGTGTGGTGCCAGCAGGTGGGCGGCGAGCCGGGGCGGGACGGCGTTGCCGACCTGGCTGAAGATCTGGCCCTTGTTGCCCTGCCAGGGGTAGTCGGGTGGGAAGGTCTGCAGGATGCCGGCCTCGGCGGCGGTGATCCGGATCGGATCCGGCGCTGAGACGGTGCCCGCCGGCGCTGAAACGGTCGGTTCGGCCTGCCACACGAACTCGTTGACCCGGTGACCGAAGAACAGGGTCCCGGCCGGCTCATCGATCGTGCGGACGGTGGCGTGGGCCTGGTTGTTGCTGCGCAGGGTCCAGCGCCACACCGTGGGCGTCGCCTGTGCGTAGGGGTGTCCGGCGTGGACGGTTCTCTCCGCCCGGCCATCCACGACACAGACAGTTGAGTTGGCGGGCGGGTGCGGCTTCCAGGTGCCGCGGTCGCGGGCGTCGCTGAGAGTCTTGCGGGAACCGGAGGGGAACGGCTCGGGCCCGCCGCCAGGCCCGCCCCCGGCGCACACGGTCGGCACGGGGCGGTCGGTGGCACCCCAGCCAAGGGCCTCGGCCATGGAGATCCAGCGGGCGCGGCCCGGCCCGAACAGCGACTCGGGCTCGGCGTGTTTGGCGTGCGTGGGCGGGGGCGGCTCGGCGGTACGGGTGCGGGAGGCGAGCAGGATGGCCCGCCGCCTGGTCTGCGGCACGCCGTAGTCGGCCGCGTTCAAGATCCCGGTCCAGGCCGAGTACCCCCAGGTGCGCAGGATCGCGGCGTACTGGCGCCACAGGGGCAGCACGTCGGGGACCTCTTCTATCGCGACCCACTCTGGCTGACCGTGCTGGTGCAGGGCGTGCAGGTAGCGCATGGGTTCGGCGGCGAGCAGGGAACGTGGGTCACGACAGGCAGCCAGCAGCTGTTCGCGGGTGTCCAGGCCCTTGGCGAGGTCGGCCACGGCCTGGTGGACCAGCGGCTGGTCGACGAGCCCGAGGCGTTTGCCGGCCATCGACCATGCCTGGCACGGCGGGCTCGCGATCAGCCCGGTGATCCGGCCGAGGAACGGCCACAGGGGGTAGGCCGCGACATCGGTACGGATCGTCAACTGCCCCGCAGCCGCCCTGGTCTTGCACGCCCACTCGTCCCATTCCAGGCCCACGTCCCGTACGCCGAGCACAGTCAGGGCCTGGCTCCATCCCCCGGGACCAGCGAACAGATCAAGAATCAAGAGGCCAGCCCGAAACCGTCCTGCACCGGCTCGACTTCACCGCGGCAGGCCCATGGGGAGCAGCCGTCGATGACGCCGTTCTCCAGTTCCTGGGCGTCTGCTGCGCTGTCACCGAGTTCTTGCTGCAGGGCGGCCCATTCGGCAGCGGTGACATGGTCGATCGGGGCCTGGTCGAGCGGCACGCGCGAGCGGTGCAGGAACGCTTCTCCCAGCAGCCGATTGCCGGTGGCGTTGGCGCGGGCGTTGCCCTGCCGGATGGCCGCGTCGAAGGCCACCACGTCCGCCCACTCCTGCGGCGAGGAGTCCCGGATGGATCTCCACTGGGCGTTCCCATGAAAGGGACAGCCAAGGCAGCTGGACTTCGGGGTGTCCACCAGTCCGAGTGACGTCAAGTAGCGGACACAATCAGTCCTTGACCAGCCCATGTCGATGAGCGGGTGGCGGTTGCGCATGTACTTGACGTCCGAGTCCTTGGCCCGGTGAAATTCATCCGTCGAAATGCCGACCCACTGCTCCACGAAAACGTCTCGGGGGATGCGTGCCGGATAGGGGTACCCGAGGAGTTCGCGCACCTGCTTCTTCAGGGGCTTGATTTTGTACTCGCCAGTGCACTGGCGTCTGGTCATGCCCGGCTTGCCGTCCTTGTTCAGGATGTAGAGCGGCATGGAAGCAAAGCGGTGATCCGGGTCGAGGGCATCCCTTCTGATGTTCCCGGAGGAGACGCGCAGAATGGGTATTCCGGCTGGGGTGGCTATGTCTCGCTCCAGCCGGTCAAGATGTCGGTAAACGGCCTGCGGCTCCCAGCCGGTGTCAGCGAAAATCGCGTAATCCACCTTGGGGAGGATGCCCTTGGCGGACAGGGCGAGCATGGCGCTGGATTGCACACCAGCGCCTAGAGAAATGCATCGGAAGGTGGGGGATTCGGAAATGGTGTGTCCTTGGAAATGGGGCAGGGGGGAAAGAGAGTCAGCACTGCGGGGGTGCTGAGGACGACGCGGCGGGCTGCACGGGCGCGGGCACCGCCGCCAGCGCTGCGCGGAGCGAGAGCCGGGTTGATGCCGTCGGTGAGTTCGCGCACCGCAGTGGTGGCGATGCGGAGTTGGGCCTGGACGTCGCGGGGCAGATGGCGCCAGTCGGACGGCCAAGGGCGGGTGTCATCGGGAGCGTGCGGGCGTGACGCCGGCCCGAGGCTGTGCTGGGCGAGCGGTCGTCAGGGCCGGAGACCGCGAACGCCCGAAGCTCGCCGCCAGGGTGCGGCAGCCCTCGGCGGTGAGGTGGACGCGTTCGTCATGCAGGATCCGCGGGGTTTCCTCGCGGTTGAGGAGCCCTCGGGCTTCCAGGGAGCGGATGGTGCTGATGCTCACGCGAAGGTCGTCGTGGCTGACCCTCGGCTTGTTGTCGTGCCGGTCAATCGTCACGAAGCCCTGGGCGACGGCACGCAGGGCGGCGTGCTGCGCGGGCGAGAGGTCGTGCGACTGGCCGGCCGGCAGGAGACGCTGTTGGCGCATCTCGGTGGTCAGGAGTTCCGCGGCGGCCAGTGTGTCGTCGGCGCCGAGGGCGGTCAGGTTCTGTATGAGGACGAGGCGGCCCCGCACCTCCTCGCGGGCTTCCTTGGCGGTCAGTGGCAGCCTGTCCTGGCTGGGGGCGCCGACGCGGATGTCGTCGAGGATGTCCTCGGCGTCCAGGAGGTGATCGGTGGCGTCGAGGGCGAGGTGGCCGAGCTGCCGGACGCGTGCGTAGACCGCGCGGATCCCAGCGCTGGGGTACATCGGCTGCTCGTTCAGCGCGTCGATGATGTGGAGTGCCGACTTGGCCAGGTGTTGTGTGCGGGGGATCTGCCTGCTGACCGCGGTTGCGGGGCTGGCGCCGTTGATCTCCATGACGTACAGCGAGTGGAGCGCGTCGTTGTGGCGGTTGTAGTCGGCACCGAGCGCCAGCAGCGCTTCTGCAGGCAGGAGTTGGACGGTCATCGGGGAGGTGAGGGATCCCTTCGGTGAGGGGGCATGGTCGGTGGCAAGACAGCGGGCGGGGGCTCGGGGTACCGGGTGAGTAGGCGCGGGGAGAGCCGATGTGGGCTCTGGCAGGCGCATCTCGTCACCGGCGCACGCCCGGAAGCGCGGAGGTTCTTGGCGCGGGCACCGCCGTGGTGGCGGGGGTGGCGGTGGGCCGGAATTGGACCAGAGCGCGCTGCCCCTGCTCGGTGACCGTGATGGCCTGGCCGACGAGCAAGGGGGTGCCGGTGTCGATGGTGACGAGGCCGCGCTTGGCGAGGGCCTGGAAAGTGGCGGTGGAGATGCGTGTGCCGTCCTTGACCGCGACCCGTGTGCCGCTCCGTCCTTTCTGCATCCGCTCGTAGAGGCGTCCCTCTCCCTGCGCCAGTGACTTCAGGGCCGAGTGCTGGATGTCATTGAGTTTGGCCACGGTCTGTGGCGGGCGCGGTGATGTGGTCGGCAGGCTGCGGCTGATGCTGGTGGCGAGGTAGTGACAGGCGCTCGCCCCCACGTCGAGCTGGTGGGCGGCCTCCTTGAGGTGGCTGCTCATGCGGGGGATGGCCTCTCCGTGACGCGCCGCGCGGACTTGGGCGTCGTCGGCCGGATATCCGGCGAAGGGCGCTCCCTCGTACGGGTTGGCGGAGATGGCCTCGGCGAGGTCGGTGCAGGCCAGGGACGCGCCGGCGACGGTGGCGGACAGTGCTTCCAGACCGGCGCGGCTGCCGGTGAGGCTCGTGTACGCGCTGTTGTCCAGCGCCGTCAGGTGCCCGAGCGCGGTTGCGGTCAGCTCCTGGGCCGCGAGCAGGAGCGGAGTGATCTTGTGCAGTGCGTCGGTGCCGGGGGTGTAGGCGAGGTCGCGCACGCGGTCGTGGAGTTCCTCGAAGCTCCGGGCCAGGGAGCGGAGTTGGTCTGGCTGTTGGTTCAGGTCGAGCGGGGGCATGGGGCTCCAGGAGGGGCTCAGCGGCCTCGGGTGGCCGTCTGCGTGCGGGGTGCGGGCCCGGGCGGGGAGCCGGCCGTCGTGGCTGGGGGCAGGGCAAGGGCGGCGGCCAGGGCCGTGACGCCGGCGGAGGTGAGGTGCACGCGGTCCTGCGGCGATCCCCCGATGTATGCGGGCGCTGCGGACTTGGCCTTGCGGGCGATGAGGTCGTTGGCTTCCAGGGACCGCAGGGTGCTGATCAGGACGCGTGTCGTGCGGTGGTGGACGTAACTCCGGTCGGTGGAGCCGGTGACCACGACGTGGCCGCGGGCGATCTCGTGCAGAGCCGTGTGCTGCGCGGTCGAGAGCGGTTCATCGGGCCGTGGGGTGCTGCTCCAGCGTCTTCGCCGTATCTCACCGGCAATGCGCGTCGCACTGTCCAGGACGGCTTCGGGGGCCAGAGCGGTCAGCTCGCGTGCCAGTTGAGGGCCATGGCCGGTGGAGGCGGTGCACAGGTAGGCGAGCTGTTTGAGCCGGACGACGGCGTCGGACAACTCAGCGCTCGCATACAGTCGTTCGTTGTGAACGGCCTTGATGGCGGCGAGGGTCTCGGTGGCCAGGTCCTGCGCGGCGGTGACGTGCGCCCGCGGTTCGGGCTTGGCGCGGTCGGCGAGCAGCAGGTCGAGCCGGTCGTTGTGCTCGGTGTAATGGGCGGCGAGGGAGAGCAGACGCTCGACGGGCGTCGGCGGCGGGGGCACCTCGAACAGGAGGGCGTCGGCGGGTGGTCGGGTCATGTGTGCGGGCGGTGACGAGGAGCACGCGCGGAAGGCTGGGCCGGCGTGGCGGCGGGTGTCGGCGACTGCGTTGGCGCAGTGCGCTGAGCGCAGGCAAACGAATCGAGGACCGCGGTCACCTCCGCGATGTGCCTGGTGCAGGCGAGAGCCTGCTGGTCCTTCACGGGGTGGGTGATGGCCCGCAGAGCGACTTCGGGTTCGCTGTTGCCGCATTCCAGGCAGCAGCGGTGGCGGGGGTCCCAGTCGTCGGGGACGGCATGGATTTGTGTCATGGGCGATTCCAGGTGCGCTGACAGCTGGTGCGGCGATGTAGAGGGACGCCGCGCGCAGCACAGGGGACGAAGGGCGGGGGTTGGTTCTACGCGGTGGTGCCGAAGTCGGCCTGCTTGGGGGCGGCCTTGGCGACAGCCCGCTCGGTGATGCCCTTCGACGCGCGGGCGGAGGCGGCGGACAGCTCGTCGGCGCCGGGCTCGAGATACCAGGGGCGCAGGTCGAGCATCGCGGCGCGCATGCCGGTGGCGAAGCACAGGGCGGTGCCCTTGGGCAGGGCGCGGATGGCGTCGGCGGCCAGGATGCGCTCCTGCCGCACGGAGACCGAGGTGCTCTTGCCGGATTCCGAGTGCGAGGTGGAGGTGGTCTCCACGTCGTGGTCGCCGATCAGCCGGGAGAGCTTGTCGGCGAAGTCGGGGTCGTCGATGCCGGAGCCGATGACCTTGATCGTGGAGGCGGACCACATGGCGTCCATGCCCGCGTCCCCCCAGACCTTCTGGCCCTGGCGGTAGGACTGCAGGATCGTGATTGGGATGATCCCGCGGCTGCCGAGGTGGGAGTACAGGTCCGGAAGATCGCCGATTTTGCACACGTTCGCGGCCTCATCCAGGATCGCGAGCATGGGCGGGTCCAGGCGTCCGCCGGCGCGCTCGGCCTGGGCGGTCGCGGCCCGCATCACGGAGTCCGCGCACGCGGCGATCAGGGCGCTGGCTCCGCCGCCGCCGTCCTTGGAGAGCAGGTACAAGGTGTCGGTCGAGGTGACGAACGCTTCCGGGCGGAACTCCTCGATGTCCTTCTGCGGGGTCACCCACGCGGCGATCTCCGAGTTCAGCAGCGCGGCGGCGTACTGCCGGGCGGTCTCGTAGATGCCGTCGCGGGTCTCCGGCGGTCCCTCGACGGTGCCCTTGAGCTGGGCGGCGACCGCGGTGAAGCCGTGGTCGCGCAGGATGTCCAGCGGCGTGCGGTCGGCCGGGAAGGCCAGCCACTGCATCACGTCGGTGATGGGGCGCTCGTCGAGGGCCGCGGCCAGGAACAACTGGCTCAAGATGTTACTGCCGGCCTTCGACCAGAAGTCGCCCTGCTGGGAGGCGTCGACCGAGGCGGCGAGGAAGTGCCCGGCGAGCCTGCCTGCCCCGTCGAGAGTCTGGGCGGTGGCCAGCGGGTTCCACCACATCTCGCGCTTGGCGTGCGCGATCTGCTGTGGGTCCATCGACCAGGTCCGGCCGACGGCCGCCCGCGCGTCGAGCGTGGCGGTAAAGGCATCGCCCGCCGCCTTGTTGGAGGTCAGCAGGACCGGACCGGGCGCGTTGAGGATGGAGGGGATCGCCAGGGAGGTGGTCTTGCCGGAGCGCGGCGCCATGATCGCCACGGCGACGTCCTCGTACCCCATGCGCACCTCATACTTCGTGCCCTGGAGGTTGCCGAGGAGGATGCCGGTGTCGTTGGCATCGATGTGCTTGGCGTCTTTGAGGCTCGGGCGCAGCGAGCGGGCTTTGGAGGTGATCGCCTTGGACATCAGCGGCTCGATGTCGGCGCGTTTGGCCATGCCGTCGATGCGCTTCTTGCGCCCGCCGCTGGTGCCCTTGTGCCGCTTGTAGACCACGGCGGCGGTGATACCCAGGGCGAGCAGCACGGCGCCGGGCAGGATGCGTGTGCCGATCAGGAGGGACGTTTCTCCCAGGTTGGGCCAGAGCTGGTCGGGGTGCAGGAGGGCTTGGACGGGCTGGTAGGGGACGCCGGGCCCGGAGTCGGTGGCCCAGGCGGTGAGCTGTCCGCCGAGCCAGGCGAGATTGGACAAGGGGACCGCGACGGCGAGAACCCCAAGAAGCATCTTGAAAGCTATGTCGTAGCCGTCGGTGGACTGAGGGGAGGGCTGGGACAAGAGGGCAGTTCCAAAAGGGACGGGGGCGTTGGCCGCTCAGCGGGACCGGCGTGGCTTGGTCACGTGCGACGGCGGGGCGAGCGGCGTGGCCGGCGCAGGGGCATAACGCTGGGCGAGGGCGGTCGTGCTGCGGTGCTTCAGCGCGAAGGCGACGGCCTCGGCGCTCACCCGGCCGGTGGTGGCACGGCCGTGGGTGGCTGCCAGGTGCGGGACGCGGTGCGGTTCTCGGACGGAGGGGTGTCTGGTCGGCCAGCGCCTCGAAGAGCGCGGCGACCAGGTGGGGCAGGGTGTCGCCGTCCAGGTAGGCGCGCCACAGGGCGGGCAGGTGGTGGACGGACGTCTCGACGACCCAGCTGGCGGCACGGTGTTCATGGGCGAGGCGGTCGACTCGGGCCAGGCCGTCGGGGGAGGTCATGCCCTCGGTCGAGGTGCGACCGTCGTGGTGGCGGGGAGCCTGCCGCGCGCAGCGTCTCGTAGGGGTCGTCGGGCGCGGCCAGCGGTGTGGCGGGGTCGGTGAGGGCGTCGGTGACTGCGGCGATGATCTCGACCGGTGTGTGGGCGCCGAAGGCGACCGACCAGGCCCGCTGGTCGCCGTGGTGTGCGTGATGCAGGGTCCACCACGGTCCGGCCGGGTCCGGGGTGATACGCAGCTGGGCGAGCTGGTCCGGGCTGGTCAGAATAACCCGGGGCACGAGCGGGTCCTGGGCGGTGCTCCAGCGGCAGGCGCGGTGGAGCGGGACGGTGACCCAGGCCGGGGCGCCGGGGCCGGCGAGGTAGCGGACCAGCGCGATGTCGATGTCGTGCGGCACGCCGGTCACCTGCGGGCCACAGCGGACGGCGCCGCGGCCAGAGTCACCGGACGGGCATGCACCTGGGCTGAGGTCAGGGCCGGTGAGCGTGGCGGCAGGTCCTGGACGGCGGCCTGAATTTCGAGGAGAGCCCTGCCGTGACTGGCCCAGTCGTCGAGGTAGGACCAGGCTTCCTCGTTGCGCTCGGCGAGCGCGTCGTCGTACGCGAAACTGCCCGGCCGGGCAGTCGGGGGCAGCGCGTCACGTGCTTCGAGCCATTCCCGCTGCAGTGCGCCGAGCTGCTTGAGGGCGTGGTCGAGGACGCTCAGCTTCCAGGGCCAGCGGGACTGGATCTGTGCGGGGTTGAGCTGCTGTATCTGTACCTCGGCGGTGGCCAGCAGCTCCTTGGCGAAGGACCGTACGCGGTTGAAGGACCGCCAGGTGTCCGCGTCGCGTGCGACGGCGTGACGGCTGTGCTCGGCGTCGTCGAGGGGCCAGCCGTCGAGGTCGCTGTGCTCCTCACGCCAGGCATCGAAGTCGGCGAGGATCTGTTCGCTCTCGCGCAGGAAGACGGCGAGCTGGTGCAGGCGCGCGCGGTGAATCTCATCGGGGGCGTGAGCAGTTGGGGACAAGAGCGCTCTCAGTCGAAGGATGGAACAAGGGGGAGCGGTGAGCCGGGCGGGGAGTGCCGCCCGGCTCGTTCAGCGGGCCCGGCCGGAGGCGGAAGCGGCCGGTGCGGCGCGGGGTGCCGGTGAGTCTGTGGTGAGTGCGGCCGTGCGGCGGGCCTTGCGCGCGGCACCACGCATTGCCTTGAGCCGCATCCTGTGCGCGTCGGCGAGCTGCTCGCCCTGCGGGCCGCGCTGCTCCTGGGTGACCAGGTGGGAGTGCGGCACGTCGTACATCCCGCGCTGCACGGGCTCGGTATCGGCCAGGGCAGTGGTGAATGCGGCGATCAGGTGGGGCGGCATCTGCTCGTCGAGGTAGGCGTGCCAGATCCGGCGAAGGCCACCGCCGCCGCCTGGCACGGCAGCCTGGGCCCGCCAGTGGAAGTTCTCACCCGGCTCGACGGCCCACCGCTCCAGGCTGAGGGCGCCGTCGGGGTGGCTGGGCGCTTTCGTTGCCGTGTTCGTCGCGCTCGTAGGACCAGCCCGCCGCGGTCAGCGGCGACCAGATCGGTGGCGTCTGCTCGGGTGCGGGCTCGAGCAGCGCGTCGGTGAGGTGGGAGAGGATCTCCACGGGGGTGTGCGCGCCGAATTCGGTGTACCAGCGCCGACCGTCTTCTTCCTGGCCGCGGATGCGCCACCATGCCCCGTAGGGCTCGGGGTCGGGTTCCAGTACCACGGTGTTCCGGTAGTCGGGGCTGACCAGCAGGACGTGGGGGAAGTCGGGGTCGGAGTGGTTCGCCCAGCCCGCGGCTCGCAGTGCCTGGGTGATGTGCCGCGGGTCGCCGCGCCCGGCCAGGTGACGGGGCTGGGTCTCCAACCAGATCGTGCCGTGCGGGGAGTTGGCGCGGGTGGGGAGGTAGGGGTCGGTCATCGCCCCGGGGCGCCGACCTGCGTTCGCAGCCGCTGCACGGTCCAGTGCAGTACGTACCAGTCCGTCACCTCCTGGGCCGCGTTGCGGAAGGCTTCCATGGTCGAGCGGGTCTCCTCGCTCCACGGCGATGGGGCATCGCGGCCGATGATGCGCGCGATGGGGCGCAGGGCGTCACCGAGCAGGATCGGGACGCCGTCGTCCTCGTCGAGCAGGGGTGCGAGCAGTGGCAGCGCTTCATCGAGCGGGGGATAGGACCGGAGATAGGCCGCGAGGTCGGCGAGGGTGCTGGTCGCCTGACGGATCTGGTCGGGGGTGGGGGCATCGGGTATGGGGTGGGCCAAGGCGTGAGCTTTCATGCGAAGTGGGGGTAGTTGGCCGGTCAGCGGCGGGCGCGGGAGCCTGCCTGGGCGTACGGGCCGGCGGTAGGCGTCTGGCGTCGGGGTCGGGTGGAGGCCCAGGAGTTGCGGGCCCAGGTGGCGGCGCGGGCGGCTCGGACACGGGCCTGTTGCCAGGCGGACAGCTCGTCGGGCCGCACTGAGACGGAGGTGGTGCGGATGTGGGTGGAGGGCGGTACGTGCCCGCGCGGGCGCATGACCTGTTGCGGGTCGGACAGCGCGGTGCTGAACGCCTGGACGAGGTGTGTCGGCGTGGAAGCGGTGAAGGAGGCGTCCCAGATCCGGCCGTGCTCGTTGCGGGCCCCGGCCCACCACAGAGCCTCGCCGGGCTGGGACTGGTGGAACTGCATCCAGGCGCCGCCGTCGGGGCTCATGGCGGTGAAGTGCTGGCCCTGCTCGGTCTTCCAGCGCTGCTCCTGCAGGGGCGCCCAGACGTTGGGGGCGTGCGCGGAGCGGGGGCGGGTGAGCGCGTCGGTGAATCCGGCGACGATCTCGACGGGTACCTGGCGGGTGAAGGTCGCGTGCCAGGCTTCCTGGCCGCGGGCGGCCTTCCCGGAGATCGTCCAGCCGCCCGGCTGGGTGAAGGGGTCGTATCCGATGCGCACGGACTTATCCGGGCTGTCGAAGACCAGTGGCCCGCCAGTCTTGGACTTGTCGTTCCAGCCGGAGGCGCGCAGGAACTCGCTGACGAAGCGGATGTCGCCGCCGCCGGCGAGGTAGCGGGGCTCGACCAGGTAGTGCTGCTCAGCCTGTTGGGCGCCGGGGCTCCAGCCGGCCCACTGCTGCTGTTTCACCGGCTCCTCCTAACGACCATGGCGGAGGCGACGGGCTGGGGCGGCAGGGTGCTTGCCGTGGTGGACGGTGTCCCGAGCTGCTTGATGGCGTCGGCGTGCTCGTCAAGGTCCATGCCAACGCTGTGCAGTTCGTTGGATGCCCGGCCCATGGCGAGCCAGACCTCGGGCGGGAGCATCCCGCGGTGGGCCTGGTTCTGGGCGAACCGGGAGCCCGTGCCGACCAAATCGGTGACCCGGGTCAGGAGACCCTCCTCGGTGTCGAGGACTTTGGCGAGGATCTCGGCCGCTTGACGCGGGGTGGCCTGGTCGAGGTGGTCGTCCAGGGTCTTGATGAGGCTGGCGATGTCCTCGGCGAGGCGTACGGGGTAGGACGGCAGGTCGGTCATGGGCCTCCTGTGGGCGAAGGAACGGGGCGGTCAGCTGTGTCGGCCGAGGCGGCGGGCTTCGCTGAGGACGGCCTCTGGCCGGGCGACGGCCAGAGGGATGGACCGTACGCGGCTGCCGACGGCGACGGCGCGTAGGTAGGGGCGGAATAGGGCAGCTGCCAGGCGCGGACTTCGGTCGGCGGTGATGGGCGGGGGTGTGCGGTCGGGCGCGGAGATGTGCGGCGTCTCTCTCGGGTGGCGAGGGCCGGCCCCCGCGGCGGGAGCCGGCCGGGGACGGTCACGGGCAGCGGCGGGAGCGGTGGCTTTCTGCGGCGGGTGGTGTCGCCGGGGCCGTGGCCGGTGGCGACGGTTGTGTCGCGGCACGGGCGGCTTGGTAGGCGGTGGCGGTGCGGCTGAGGGCCCTGGGCGCGGGATGGGTACCGCACGGGGGCGCGGCGGCGGGGTGGCGGTGGTTGCGGATGTCGGCGACCGCTTCCTGGTACGCCATGGGGTCGAAGAGTGCGTCGGGGATGTTGACCACGTATCCGGCCAGGAGCAGGGAGGGAAGGGCGCGGGTGGCGACCTTCTTTTGCTCCTGCTCGCTGAGGTGGTCGGGAACTTCGTGCCAGACATAGACGGGACCGGCCGTGACCTCGGTTTTGCGTTCCAGACCGAGGGCATCGAGCAGGGCTAGGAGCTGCTCGGGTGCACCCGTGGGGGTGTCGGCGTGGATCGTGTCGGTCGGGGCTTTGCGGTAGATCTCGACGTCGCTGCCTTCGGCGTCGGCTCTGTTGCCCACGGGCGGACTTCTCCGATCTTCGGGGGCTATCGCCGCCGGGCAGGCGACTTGGACGGGGTTGTTGCCGGGTTGTTGGTCAGCGTGGAGGCGCTGGTGCGCGCGGCCTGGTTGCGGATCAGTTCGAGCTGCCGAGCGTCGTTGGACAAGCGGCTGGTGGTCACCATCAGCCGTTCTGCCGGCCCCAGTTCGAGCCCGGCGTGCTCCAGGCGCAGGGGCCACGGGGTCCAAGTGGAGATCAGGGTCTGCACCAGGCGCGGCAGGAGCCCTTCGTGGGGCGCGGCGCGGTCCCGGCTACCCGAATGCTCGGTTCACTCTTGGGTCCAGGCTGGTCCTGCGCTCTACTGAAGGTTGGCAAAGGGGGTGGGTGAGACGGCGGACGACACAGATGTCCTGCTTGAGTTGTGGAGGGGGCAGCGTGACGAGGCTCGCCAGATGGAGAATCAGCGTGCGGCGCTCACCAGTGTCGTGATTGTGGTTGCTGCGGCTGGCCTCGGTTTCCTGGCACAGCATGGAGTCCTGCGAACGTCCTCGCTCGGGGTGACGTTGCCGATGTTCATCCTGGGGGCTTTCGGGGCTGTGGCTTGCGCCAAGTACGGAGAGCGTTGGGCTGTCCACTCCGGACTGGCTGGCAGCTTGCGTCATGAGGTCGGACTTCGTCACCCAGGACTGAACCTGTCTGACCTCATCGCAGACAACCGTGCAGAGCACCGGGCCGAGTTCCCGCGCATTTCGAGGGTGAAGATATGGGTGCTCTGGGTCGTAATTCACTTGGGGATCTCAGCTGGCGGGTTGATTCTGAGCCTCTGGGTTCTGGTGTCCAGGCGTTGAGCGGACGTCCCCCGGGAGGCCAGACTCCGATGACACTCACCCAACCTCCGATGGCACAGGCCATCTTCGGATCCCGTGTGGTGGTCACGTAGGGTAGGGGAGGACGAAGAACGTCGGCTCGCCGTCCGTCGAACCGTTCACCGAGTCCGCGCCGCGGAGGCCGCGGCTGGGGTCGGGGCTGAGACCGGGGCGGTGTCCAAGGCGGGCTTGGCCTGCGGGAGCCGCACGCTGATGCCGATACCGAGCTGGACGAGCTGAGCTGCTGCCCGCTGGATGGCCTGGGCCTGGGCTGCAGTGTCCTCGCCGGGCAGTACGAAGGCGTCATGGTCCTTGTCGTAGACGCAGCCGTTGTCGGTGAGGATCTGGGCGGCGTCGGCCCGGTCGGGCTTGGTGACGTGGAAGTCCCGGCCGCTCAACGTGATCACCACGAGGTCCGGGGGCGACGTCGGAGCGAGGCGGGCGGCATTGTCGCGGACTTGGGCGAGGGCCTTGTCGTAGCGGGGCAACAGGGCGGTCGCAATGTCCGCGGCGGCCTGGGCCGGGTCGTCGGGGACGGAGATGCCGTCGGGCTCGCGCACGGTGTGGAAGGCTTCCGCAGGCATGCCGGCCGGGGCGATGGCGCCGACGAGGAACTCCTCGCCGCTGCGAGGGCGCGCTATGACGTACAGGCGGGTGCCGTCGTCGCGGGTGAGGACGGCGTCCTGGTCCAGGACGTGCTCGGCGATGGCCTGCGCGACCAGGTTCATGTCCCAGACGTGTTCGGCGCGGGCGAACTGGTCGGGGTACTGCGCGTGTGTCTGGTGCTCGCTGGTCCAGTTGCCGGGGAGTTCGTCGGCGAGGGCGATGGCGAAGGACGCGAGATCAGGGGTGGGATCGTGCATGGGTTCCTCGGGGATGGGAGGTCAGCGCCGCCCGGCGGGAGCCGGGGCAGTGGGCGGCGGGCTGGATGCGGTGGTGGTCAGGGGCGGGGGCGGACAACCGCAGACGGCGGAGGCTTCACGCTCATGCGGGCCGACTTCGGCGCTGCACACGCTGCGCTGCGGGTGAGGCTCGTGCCGGTCGGCGAGGTCGGCGAGGTCGGCGCGGATGGCGGCCAGGTCGGCTCGGATGACGTCCAGGCGGCCTTCGGAGAGGTAACGCAGCCGCGCGGCGGTAGCGATGTCAGATGGTCCGCCAAGGCTCAGGTGGAACTCGATCGTTGCCGCGAGGACATCGTCGAGGGCAGCCAGGACGCCGTCGTGGGGGGCGGTGAGTTCGGTCAGGGCATCCGCGACCTCCTCGGTGGTGGTCGCCTGGCGGATGCGTTCGGCCTGGTGGGCGACGGAGGCGCCAAGGGGAAGGTAGTGGGCCTCGCGCAGTTCGGTCTCGAACGCCTGGTCGCAGGCGACGTGGTACCGGACGGTGCGCAGCCGTGCCACGGCCCGGGTGGCGAGACGTTCCTCCTCGGCTTCGTCGAGGCCGGTGGGCAGTCGGTGGTAGTGCTCGTGCACGCGGACGACGGGAATGAAGCCGGTGCGTTCCAGGATGCTGTGCGCTTCCGGGTCGCCGCCGCGGGCGAGGACTTCGCCCGAGTGCACGTCCCGTTGCAGGGTCAGGTAACGGTCGGCAATGGCCAAGGGCAGGGCTCTCTCACAGTGTTCAGCGGGAATGGCGCGTGGGCGCCGGTTGAGGCGTGGGCATGCGGGGAGCCGGGGCGGCGCGCTGGTTGGCGCCGGGCAGATTCGCGGCGGTGGCTTTTAGGTCCTGCTGGATGCCGTACAGGCGCCGGGCGATCCACTCCAGCCGGTGCCCCGCTTCGGGCCCGTAGGCGTGGGGCAGCGACTCCAGCCGGTAGGCGGCCTGTTCGACCAGGCCGCGCACCGAGGCGATCGGCCCGTTGGTCTCGTCGGCGAGCTGGCACATCACCGTGGCGAGCTGCGCGGCCACCGCGGGCGGGGACTGACCCGCCACCGGCTTTGGCAGCGCGATGCGTTCGGCCGGCAGACGCGCGGTCAGAGGGCGCCCGCCTTGGGGCTGGGCGGGCACAAGGCCCAGATCGGCCTCGATGCGTCGGCACTCCTCCACGAGCGCCCGGACGAGCGGATAGGGCTGCCGCGCCCAGACGCCGTCGCCGCGAACGAGGTTGGCGATCACATTGAGTCGGCTAGGCCGGGCCTGCAGCGCCACCCAACGGCACGCCTGCTCATCCCCGGCTGGTGCGAGACCGGCGACGCGGGACAACCGCTGGGCGATCTCCGCCCACTCCGACCGACGCAGTTCCCGGTCGGCGGGGTGCAGCCGGACCACCAGATGGAAAATCTCAGGGGCATTGGCGTTCGGTCCGGCCGCGTAGGGGGCGAGGCTCTGTGGCGCGATGAGGTACTCCTCCCACTCGGCGAACGTCCACTCCTGCGGGCTGCCCTCGGCGACGGTGGGGTCCAAGGGCGCGCTAGCCACCACGAGATCACCCAGAACGTTCTGTTCGGCGATTGGACGGTCCAGCGCGGCGGAGAGCGGGATGGAGGGGAAGAACTCCGTCTCGTGGATGTACGGGATCACCGGCCGCCCCGGGCGTCTGCGATGTGCACGAGCTGGTTCAGCTCGGTGGTGGAATACCAGCCGCAGTCGATCACGGTGCCCGCGTCGGCGAACTTCGGGATCAGGTAGTCCTCCAGGGCGCGCAGGTAGATGAGGCAGTCAGGGCAGCGCCGCGAGAGGTGGACCAGATAGCGGGGGTGGGCGGTGACGAAGGTCTGCTGCCCGCCGTTGGGGTCGCGCAGCCGCCAGCCGTCCTCGTCGGTGGGCGTGTGCCAGGACGGAGTCACCACCGTCATGGCATCCCCCCACAACTCGCCGCCGGCCACACCCTTGAGGACGACCACCTGGTCGCCGGGCCGGAAGTGGCCATGGGTCATGTCCCTCTTGGGCGTGAGGAGGTCGTCGGGAACGTATGGCGGGCGGGCGGCTTGGGGCACAGCTGGGGTCCTTCCACGAACGTCACGGGGTGGCGGTGGAAGGACAATGGTCCGCAGGATCCCCGGTTTCGCTAACCGGGGATCGTCGGGTATAAGGCAGTCCCGCGCCCGCTGCGCCCAACTAGCGGAAGGGGTTCTCAGTGCCGCGATCGGCCTCCGTGGCGGCGTCGAGAAGCTCGGGAAGATCGGTTCCTTCGGCGTCCCGCTGATCGATCCACCACCCGGCGCGGTTGATCGTGCGGATCTTCTCTTCGAGCGCGGCCCAGTTCGCCTCGTCCCAGGTGCCTTCGGTGACCAGGGCGGTGTAGGCGGCGGTGACCAGCTGGTGGCGGGATCGTTCGCCCCAGTCCAGGGCCTTCTCGGGGCCTTCGAGCGGCGGCATCTCGAACTGGGCGGCCCAGTCGGCGGCGGCCTGCTGTTCGGCGGCGCGCTTGGCGGCGAGCCACTCCTCCTTGCTGGCGCTGTCGTTGTCGCGGGCGGCCTTCCAGCAGTCGGTGCAGTCCTTGGAGGCGAGCCAGCGGGCGAAGGACGCGCGCTTGTCGGCGGGCCGGTCGGACAGGTTGTGCGTCACGGTGTGTCCACAGGTGTGGATAACCTCGAAAGATGTACGGACAGCCATGTTCTGGGTGATCTCCTTGCCGTGGCGGGCAGTTCAGGGGTTAAGGCCGGGTATGTGCGGTCGAGTGGACTGATGGTGGGGATTCAGCGGCGCGCGACATGGGCTGGCCTGCGGAGGTGGTCTGGAGTGCTTCGCGGTGGTCTCGGGGACGCTTCCGCCTTCCGCGCCGTCTCAGCGTGTCCTGCGGATGGCGTCTGTGGCCGCCGTGGCGATGGCGACGGGAGCGCTGGAGGGCCGGGGCAGGTGCAGCAAGGTGGTTCCTGGCAAGTGGTGGGACTTCGCGGTGAGGGTGAGCTGGAGTACGGCGCAGCCGGCGGTCGTAAGCTGCTTGACGCGGGTGACGGCTTGAGCGGTTTCGTCGCTGCCGTAGTGGGCGTCGGTGACGATCACGAGGAGGCGGCCGGCGCCGGGGCGGCTGAGTTCGAGGCCGTGGTCGAGTGCGTCGATGGCGTCGCCGAGGTTGTGGTGGCCGCCGGTGGCATCGAACGTCGTCACGCGCTCTGGTGCTCGGTGGGTGGGCCGGATCAGTGCGGTCAGGTGCCTGTCGTAGGCGATGGTGGCGGTAAGGGATTCGGGGTCGGTCAGGGCTGCTGCGCGTGCCACGATCCAGGCAGCGGACGCGACGGGCGCGCAGGCGGCACGCATGGAGCCGGAGACGTCGACGGCGATCCCCACCCGCAGTGGTGGGGTGGGGGAGTTCCGGCGGCGGGTGTGGGTGAACGGTTCCGCGGTGGGGACCGACCCGGCCGCGCGCTGAGCGTCGCGGGCGAGGGCCGCGCGCATGTTGAGGCGGCCGGGCGGGGTGGGGCTGGTGGTCCGCTCCTCGGTCCGCTCGCGGTAGGCGGCGGCACGCAGGGCGCGGCTCAGGCGCGCGGCGGCACTCTGTTCGGCTGCGGTGGGCCTGCGGGTGCCGGTGACTGGGTTGCCGGAGGGAGCCGGTGTGCCGTCGGGGGTGACGGTGGTGCCACGGGCGTTGAACACCGACTTGGCGGTGGCGGCGGCTTTGCGTCGCTGGCCGGCTCGCTGGGCGCGGTCCTGAGCCTGCGCCTTGGACCGCGACGCCATGGCGTTGGCTGCTGCGTCCTGTGCCGCGAGGTCGGCCGCGTCGGTGGCTACCGTGCTGTCCATGACGACCCCCACGGCGCCGGACAGCAGATCGGAGAGGCCCTCCGGCACGGGCAGGGCGGGGGCCGCGGCGTCCAGAGCGTCGCACCATTCTTGACCGCGCGCGAGCATGGTCGTGGCGTCGTGGTCGGCGCACTGGTGAGCTGCGGTCCAGATGCGGGTGAGGGTGGTCAGCAGGTCTGCGCCCAGTACCTTTTCGCACAGATCGGCGACGGCCCGGGTCTCGCCGGCGTCCAGGATGCCGACGTCACGGCGGCCGAGGATCAGGGCCGCCACGGCGGCGGCCTGTTCGATGCCCTGGAGGGTGGGGTGGGCGATGTCGGGCATGACCAGGGTTCGGGCACTGGTGCGCAGGTACGTGCGGTCCGTGGGCCGCGTGATCAGATGCGCGCCTTCGACGCGGCTCTCCTCCAGTAGGAGCGCGGCCTCGACGACACGGGGGTCCGCCCCGGCAGGCGCCGTCCAGACGGAGTGGGCCGCGTGCGCGGCCTCGTGGACGAACACTCCCCAGGCGGCGGGATACCGCTCCTCGTCGCCCACGATCCGCGGATGGATCTCGTGGGGCTGGAGGGGGGCGAACAGGCGGGCGTCGAACTCGACCTCGCCCAGAGTGGGGAAGAACGCGGCCGGTGCGCCGCTGCGCGTGCCGGGGCGGCAGGTGACGAGGAGGTCCTGGCGGCCGGAGAGGGCGACCAGCCGATCGCCGAGTTCGGCTCCCACGCGCAGCCACGCGGCCGGGGAGGAGCGGGGTTGCGCGGGCGGGGCGCCGTCGTCGTCCCAGCGCGCGAGGTCGGCGTCGTCGTCCGGCGTGGTGGCGGGGGACTGGACGTGGTGGTGGGCGCTCATTGCGGGCGGCCCCGGTGTGCGGAGCCGGAGCTGCCCGGGGGCTGCCGGGTGGCCGAGGCGGGGAGCTGCTTGCCGAGGGTGAGAGGAGCGATCTTCTTGACGCCGGCAGCCTTCATGACGGCGTCGGCGACGGCGTCGCGATCCTCCACAGGGGCGATGCCGACCAGGTTCGCGAGCGCGGCTTTGGTGCCGAGGACGGCCTCGGTCTTCTGGTAGCTGAGCAGTTCTCGCAGTTGGGGGGCCCAGCCCAGCTCGCCGAGTTCGACTTGGTGGGCGAGGTGTCGGGCGACCCGGACCACCCGGGCATCGATCCTCAAGGCCAGGGCGAGGTCATAGTCCGTGCCGATCTGGATCTGCACGCTGAACCGGCTCGCGAGCGCCTCCGTCAACACCGCGCCGTGGACGCCGGGATTGTGGCCCGCCACCACGTAGAAGCCCGGCTCGGCCTTGATGGTCTCGCCCTTGTGGGCCTTGATCTGGATCTGCCTGCGCCCGTCCATCGCGGGATACAGCGCCGCCAGGACCTTCGGTGAGATCAAGGTGGCATCGTCGATCAGCAGGGCGCGGCCCTCGGTCATCGCGGTGACCAGCGGACCGTACTGGAAGACGTAGCCTCCCGCGTCGTCCTGCGTGTACTCGCCGATCAAGTCGCCGACCGTGGTGTCGCCGTCACCGGCGACGGTGAGCAGGTCCGGGAACGCCGCCTCGACCAGACTCGTCTTGCCAGTGCCCGGAGGGCCGTAGAGCAGCACCGGCACGTCGGCGTCGCGCAAGCGGTTCAACGCCTCGACGTCGGGCAGATCGGCCAGCTCCCGGGGGTGGTAGACCTGGCCTCCCGCGCGGCGGATCGGTCCGGTCTGCCTGGGCGTGGCTGCTGCGGGAATGGTCGTGCGGGCCCTGGCCGCCTGGGCGCGGGGAGAGTGGGTGCCCGGGGGACTGATCACAGCGGTCTGCGCGGCTGCGGCGGTTTTCGCGTTCGCGCGGAACTCCGGTTGTCCGGTTCCGCCTTGGTCGGCCTCGCCGCGTCGCACCAGGGTGAGGGCGGCGTTGCGGACGGCGCCGTGGGAGTGGCCCAGCTGCCGGGCCATGTCCCCGATGGTGAGCGTGTCCGCTGGCCGGTCGGCCAGCAGCCGGGCCACCTTGGCCCGTAGTTCGCCGCCCTTGGTGCGCGCTGGACTGGGAGGCGTACCGGGTGTGGTCAAAACGAGGGTCCTTCAAGAGGTGCGGGTGCGGGCGGGGTTGACGATGCGCGGGAGAGGCTGGGCGCTCTTGGAGCGGATCACGGACTGTGCCGACATCGGCGACCGGGCCAACCGGGGCGCACCGTCGGCGCTCACCGGCCGACCGAGGGTTCGGTACAGGTGCAGGGGGTGGTCGGCGACCAGCAGCTCGCTGGCTGCCGAGCAGGCCCGTGCGTCTGCTCCGTACCGGGTTCCGTCGCTCGGCAGGCGCAGCCTGGCGTCTCTTCGAAGCCGGACTGGAGCAGGATCCGCCGGGCGGCGGCGTTGTAGCCGGTGGTGGTGATCTCGCCGGTGATGGTGTGCCGGATCGTCATGAACGGCTCTGCTGGTACTTCGGGCAAGGCGGATTTCCTATCGGTGGTGGCGGGGTGGGGTGTTGGGCGAAGGCGAGGCGGGCCCGGAGCTTCCAACACATCAACGGTGCGTGGCTGGACCACGAACGATGGGCAATGACTGCCGACATGCTCCAGGGCGGGCCTCACCGCCCCGCAGCTACCTGGCCCGCCTTTCCGCACGTTCTGATAGCCCGATGTACCAACAACAGCCATGAGTGAATTTCCTTGCGAGTGTTGAGCGTTCAGCGAGCGGCGCGAGCCGGTGTGCCGCGGTGTCGCCCCCGACGCTGCCCGGTGGCGCAGGGGGCGGCGAGGTGCCGGTGGGCGGCGAGCAGGACGGTGAGGGTGAGCGCGGCGCCGGCTGCGGGAAGAGATGCACCGATTGCTGGGTGCTCGGTGAGCGCGCCGGACAGGGCGGTCCCGGCGGCCTGACCGGTGCCCACCGCGGCGATCAGCCAGGCGTACGCCTCGGTCGAGGTGCCGGCCGGAGCGAGAGCGTCAACGGTCAGGAACGCGGAGGTGATCACGGCGGTGAGCAGCAGCCCCGGCACAGCCGTCAGCGCGACCGCGGAGACGGGGCCTGTGACCGTCATCAGCGGTAGCCACCCGGCCGCAAACAGCAGTGCGGCGCGGCGGAGTTGCTCGGTGACGGTGCCTGGCCAGGCGCGCTTCCCGTAGAGGAAGCCGCCGACGAGACTGCCGGTGGACAGCGCGGCCCGGGATGAGCCCGGACAACAGGTCCATCCTGAGATCCTCGGCAAGGGCGACGGCCCAGACGTTCATCGCGCCCAGGGCGAAGCCGACGCCGCTCACCGCCACGAACAGCCAGCGCAACCCCACATGAGCAAGGGACCCAAGCGGCCCGGTGCGCTGGGTCGCCCGGGCCGGGCGCCAGCGGCGCGACGGCGCGGCACTCAGTACCACCGCGGCCCCCACCAGCCCCAGCGAGGCGCTCACCACCATCGCGGTGCGCGGCCCGGTCGTCGTGGACAGCACGGCAACCAGCGGGGGCCCGATGACATAGATCAGCCCCTGGGCGCCGGTGTCGAGCGCGAGCGCTGCCCGGCGCCGCGCCTCGTCGGGCAGGACCACGGGCCACAGAGCCCGCAGCCCTGCTTCCAGCGGCGGAGTGCTCAGCCCGGCGAGCGCGACCAGAGCGGCGGCCAGACCCGGCCGTCCGGCGACCTCGACCACCGGCAGGGCCAGCAGACAGACCGTGGTAAGCAGGACCGCCGTCGCGGTGACCAAAGTCTGGCCGCGCCGGTCGACCATCCGGCCCAGGACCGGCTGCCCGACGGCGGAGGCCAGTCCGTACAGCGCACACAGCAGGCCGCCCATCTTCAGCGATCCGCCCTGGTCGGCGACGAGGAGGAGGATCGCGACGGGCGCCATGGCGTTAGGCAGGCGTCCGATCAGCGTGCCGAACAGCAAGCGGGCGACGTGGCGTTGCGCGAGCAGCGGGCCGGAGCCGGTGGTGGAGGTCAACGCGTGCTTTCTGGGGTGAAGCACCCCGGGGCCGGGGTGGTGCTAGCGGTGGCGGGCCGGGCCGGGGGGATGGGGTGCTACCGGTCCGGCGGGCGGTGTGGTCGGCGGTGCCGGGGGCGTGGGAGCGACGTGGAAGACGGGGCGTGGAGTGCGGTGAGGCGGCAAGGCACCGGCCCCGAGGCTCTCGGCGACCAACTCGATTTCCTCCCTCAGCGCGCCCAGTTGCCGCGCGAGCACAGAAAGGCGGGCGGCGGAGTGCTGGCCTTGCTTCGTCTCCAGCGCGTCGGCGAACTTCGCGGCCCGGTCGACGAGATCACCAAGGCGGGGCAGCGGGCCGCGGGAGAAGCCGGAGTCGTCAACCGCGTCCAGCAGGGCCATGTAGACGTCCCCGGTGTGCTGGGCCTCGTCGACCTTCCGGATCAGCTCCGCGACCGAGACCTCCGATGCCGGAGGCTGCTGCTGGAAAGGGGCGAAGTCCGGGCGCAGGACACCGGCGGGAACCGGCGGCGGAGCGGCCCGTTCGGCCTCGGACACGGTGGCGTAGTGGCCGAGCACCCGCATCTGCTCGCTTCCCACCTCACCGGCCAGGACGACCACCGACTGCTCGCCGTGCTCGACGAGATACGCCAGAGTGATCAGCTCGTTGCTGGCGCTGTACCAGACATCGGTCGTGTCCAAGTCGCCGCGCTCCCATGCTGCTTGCGCGCGGCCCTGCCAGAGCCGAAGTTCTTCACCGCTCAGGGGCGGGGAGACCGGGCGGTGCTGTCCGGCGAGGTCACCGATGATGAAGGAACGCTCGGCCCAGGCCAGCACGTAGGGCCACAGTTGGAGGTGACGGACTGGCGAGGCATCGGGCTCGTCCTGGCCGGCGGGCGCGGACCGGATGTGGTGGATCTGGTCGGCGGCGTGGGCCATGTCGTCGATCAGCTCGCGCCAGGCGGCATGGTGCCGGGCCGGCGGCATGGCGTCCACGGCGCTCCGCGCGGCGGTCAGCAGCGTGTTCGTGTGCGGCAGTACGTGGCGCTCGAACGCCTCGGCGCCTTCTTGGCGCCTGCCGCGCGCAATGACTGCTGCAGCGTGCGAGGCATCTGCGGCATCGGCCGCTTGGGACCAGGTGCTCTCGTGACGCCCGTGGATCAGTGCGAACTGCGCCTGGAAGGAGCGGAGTTCGTTGATGGCGCTGCTGAGGTCTTCGGTGGGGGTGTCGGTGATGAGGTTCTCCGGGACGGGGCGGTGCGGTGGCCGCTTGCGGGGTTCAGCGGCGCGCGCCGGGGGCGGCGGCTACTGCCGGCGGGGGCAGTGCGGATGTGGTCAACGCCTTGGGCTTTGCCGGGGCGCCAGGCGCAGCGGGTGTGGCGGCGCGAGCCATTTCGATCAGCTCCTCGCCGTCGACGAGCCACACCGCCCCCGCGTCGGCGAGCGCCTCGGGGTCCGGGTCGTCCAGCTCGTCGAGATTCAGGCCGTCCTCCATGCGATCAAGGAAGATGGCCTGCTCGGCCGAGAGCGGCGTGGTCTCGCGCAGAGTGGCGATGAACGCGATGGCGTGGGCGCGGAACCGGTACAGCGCCGCCTCCAGGTCCACGGTGTCGTACGTCCCTGGTTCGTGCTCCTGCGCCCAGCGCAGGTCCTCCTCCGCTTCGTCCAGGCGCGAGAGATGGACGGCCCGCTCATAGTCGGGCAGCAGGCGCGTCTGGATGAACCGGGCGGCGAACCGGGCATCGGACGCGATGACACTGCGCGGAGCCGGGGCTGTCACGCGGACGTGATCGGGGCTCGGGATCAGGGCGCCGACGATGTACGAGCCGTCCGAGGGCCGTTCGGCCAGCAGCAGCTCGGTGCCGCCACCATCACGGAGGATCGCCGCGAAGCTCAGACTGTTCGTCTCCAGGAGGCCGTGGAGTGTGCCGGTCTCCCACAAGTAGTCCCGCAGGTAGTGCCGGTCCTGCTGCTCTCGCAGGGGTTCGACGTCCGCCCTCCAGTGGCCGGGCAGCGCCGCCACGATCGCCTCGGCGATGTCACCGAGGTAGGGGCGGGGGTGAGTGGTCACGCTCACCTGGCAGTCGCGGGCGGCCTGGTGCAGACGCGTGAGGGCTCGACGCGCCTGAGCCTGGTCATCCAGCGCCAGGGTGTGCATGTGGTTGTGGTCCTGGGTGAAGCCGGACAGGTCGAGGGCGGTCTCGGCCCATCTGCGACCGGCCCCGCCCGGCAGGGCGATGATCTTGTCGTGAGCACTGAGGTACAGCGTGATCTTGGCGGATGGGGTCATGGTGCCTTGTGTCGTGAGGAGTCAGCGTCGAGGCCGCTGCGTGGAGTTGGGCGCGGGCTGCGCTGTCATCGCGGCTCCGGTGCGCGGCGGCCACCAGCTCACCGGCGCGCGATGTCCGGCGGCGGGGAGCAGACTCGGGTCGAGGTCGACCTGGTAGCCCGCTGCACTGAGCATCTGGGCGGCGTGGGTGGCCCTCTGGTTCTCGCGCGCCTGTCCGGTGTCGAAGTGCAGCCGGATCCACACGCCGCTCAGGGTGGGGCGGAAGATGAACCCTGCGCGGTCGAGGATCTGGGCGGCGAACTCATCGACGGGGCCTTCGACTTCGACCTCTCCGCCGCGTTTGCGCGCGATACGGATAGGCTCACTGCTCATGCTCACCGGCCCCGTCCCGCCCCGGCGCCGTGGGTAGGTCCGGCGACGGGGACCGCGGCCGGTTGCGCAGAGGGCCGCGCCGGGGCGGTGGACAGCGCGGGGGCGCGCTGCGGCGAGGTGGCCGCAGCGGCCTGAGCGAGGCGAGGGCGGCGATCGAGTAGCCCGTTGCGCACGTACGGGCGGGCGGGCTCGGGGGTGATCGCGGGGTTTAGGGAGTAATCCGCCTGCACGGCGAAGCCGTGGGTGCGCAGGTCGCAGACGGCCTGGCGGGCGCGGCGGTGGCCGTCCTGTTCCGGTTGGGTGAGCCGGTACAGGCCCGGGGTGTCGGGGACGGGCTCGAACTGCTCGCGGGTGAGCAACCACTCGGCCAGGTGCGGGGTGACCGCGGCTGTGGGGATGGCGACGAAGCCGTGTTCGGGGTGGATGGCGAAGTGGAAGTGGTTGGACAGAGGGCGGATCCTTTCTGCGGGGGTCAGCGGTGCGCCGCGGAAGGCCGGGGTACGGCGGGCGGTGCCGGGCGGGCGGTGAGCAGGCGCGGGCTCGGCGCTGACAGCGCCATCGGTCCGCCAGGGACTGCGGCACGGGCTTGGCGCTCGAACACCTCGCTGTTGGCGAGCCAAGTCTCGATCGCGGGCAGGGCGGCGAGACCGAAGCGGCTGCGGGCCTGCTTCCACCCGTCCATCGAGTACATGACGCCGCTCAGGGCTTTGTCCTCGTCCCGCGGCTCCTGGCTGTCGGCGAGCGCCGTGCGCAGGAGGTCCAGGACGGTGGCGTCCTGGGGCCAGGGACTGCGGGCGGGGCGGCACCGGCTGAGCAGGACGGGGGCGTGTTCGAGGACGTCGCGGAAACGGAGCCAGGCGTGGTCGGCGAAGGTGCGCTCCATCTCGGTCAACAGCCGGGAGTCGGAGAGAGGCACGCCGTCGCTGTAGCGGCCGGACGCCTTGATCGCCTGCAGCGTCTCGTGCTCCGGCCGGATGCGGTCCAGCGCGGTCAGGACCGTGTCGAGGCGGCGGTTGTGCAGGGAGCGGTTGTAATCGGGCAGGAACGTGGTGGCGACGGCATGTGCGGCGAGGGCCGGTTCGGAGGGCAGCACGATGCTGCGCGGCGCGTTCGGCTCCTCCCAGTTGTCGTCGTACTCCTCGGTGGCGAAGGCGCCCAGGAGGTATCCGGTGCTGTGCCTGGGGCGTTCGATCAGCAGCAGCTCGGTGCCCACCGAGTTCTTGAGGACGACTGCGCTGGGAACGTGGTCGTGGATCAGCGCCTGGAGGAGGTCTCCGCTGTCCCACAGCGGGCCGATGAGGTCCTCTTGCACCACGGGGTTGTAATAGTGCTCCGACTGCGTGCTCCAGGTGCCGGGCAGTCGGGCGGCGAGGTCCTCGCCGAAGTCCGCGAGATAGGGGCGGGGGCTGGTGGTGATGGTTACGCCGTGCTCGTGGGCGCGGTGCACCAGAGCGCTGGCCGTCTGCCGGGTGGTCGACCCGTTGGTCAGCGGGGCGGCGAAGGCGCCGCCGGGGATCCGGCGGAATCCGGCTTCGTCCAGGGCCCGGGAAGCTCGGAGGTGCTCCTCGCCGTAGGGGATGGCGACGAGCCCGTTGGCGCGACTGGTGCTGAGGATGATCTGCGTGGGTGGTTCGGGCGACATGAGGTCCAGGGGGTCAGCGTGCAGTCCGCGACACGGGGACCGCGGGGGACGGGCACTGAGCGGGCGGAGGCGTCAGCGAAGCCGTGGCCAGCCGGGGCTGCACGGCTCTGCCACCGGCCTCGGTGTGGAGCTGTGCGGCAGCGGCGAGCAGCTGGGTGCGGGCCGTGCCGCACTTCTCGGCCGCGATGATCCGCAGCGCCCTGGGATCGCCTCGCAGGTGTGAGGTCTCCACTCCAGGGACGGCCTCCCGGTAGAAGCCGGTGGACACACAATCCACGGCCTCGGTGAGGTGGCCCATGGCGCTGGTGAGGGCGGTCATCGACTGGGCGAGCCGCATCAGAGTGTGGCGCTCGGGGAGGCGGACCGTCTCGGCGGCGAAGCGTTCCTGCGCGCGTTCGCCGGCGTAGGTGAGGTGATGGGCGAGCAGGGCGATATCGTCGGTGAGCGCCGCTGGGTCCACATCAGCATGGGTAGTGGGAAGTTGTGCGGCGACGTCGTTGAGGCGCCGGGTGAGGTAGTCCAAGGTCGCCTGGGTGACGCCGGAGGTCATCAGGGCACCAGCTCCTGCCCGTGAGCGCGTGAGTGGTGCAGCGCGGAGCGCAGTGCACGGCCGTGCCGGAAGGCGAACTCGCGCGAAGGGCCCCGAAGATCGCGGTAGGCGACGGAGTCGCCGGCGGTCATCTGGTCCGGGTTCCCTATTGGATGGGAGTGTTGAAGCCGTACTGAGTGCCTCGGAGGGGCTGGATGTGGCGTGTGTTTTGGGTGCAAAGAGAGCGATGCGAAGTCCCCGCGAGACTGCCGGAGTTGAAGGGTTGGTGCGACCTTCGGGAGCGCGAGGTTTCGGTCCATATCCGGCCCGGTGACCCGATCCTCTTGGCCCCGGACTACCGGGTTGACGAGCTGACGACGCTGTACTTCAGCAGTCAGCCGTTCGCTGGACGTGCCCCGGAGACGAAGCGGAACTACGTTACCGACCTGTGCCTCCTTTTCAACTTCCTCTGGATGCGCGGCAAGTTGTGGACGCAGGCCACCGCCGTCGACATCGACGACTTCCGGTATTGGCGGCAGGAAGCGGCGGAGAACCCGCAGCACGTCGGCGGCGCGAAGTGGAACCGTGAGCTTGCCGCCCTGTCGGGGCTGTACGCGTGGGCGACGCGGCCGGGCAACGCCTTCGTCGCGGTCAACCCGGTGGAGACGCGCAGCGTGGTGCTCCGTAGGAGCGGCGCGGTCGCTTCCGTCCCCGTTCAGCGGGCGAAGGACTCGCGCAGCAGCAACGTGCACTGGCTGACGCCGCGCGCTTTTCGGCGATGGGTCGACGTAGGGCTGCGGGGTTTTACCCCCGACGGGCTGCCCGCCTCCAGCTGGAAGGGTCGGCTGGAGGCCCGCAACGTGGCCTATGCCCGGCTGCTCTACGGTTCGGGGCTGCGCCGGTCGGAGGGCGCCTCGCTGCTCACGTTCGAGGTACCCGAGTTGCGGCTCCAGGGCGGGCGTTACCTGGTGGGGCGGATCGCGGCGGCGGTGACGCGGTCGAAGAAGCCGCGTACGTACTACGTGCCGGCCGAGGTGGTCGGGCAGATCGACAGCTACGTGGAGTCCGCGCGGGCCCGCGCTGTGCGTGCCGCGCAGGCCATCGGCCGCTACGACCGGATCGTCGAGATGCGTCTGGTGCTGCGCGTGTCCAGCGGCCCGCGTCGGATCGTCCACTGGCGTGACCGGGATGGGGTCCTGGGGCAGACCGAGCTCAACGCGGCCTCCGTGTACGAGCGGATGACCTTCTACACCGAGGGCAGCCGAGGGCCGGAGCCGTTGTGGCTGTGGCTGAACGAGCAGGGTCTGCCGTTCCTGCCGCACTCGTGGGAGGGCGTGTTCACCGCGGCGAACGAGCGGTGCCGCACCGTCTTGGCGGTCGGCCGGCACGACGTGGCGGTGCGCGGGGTGGTGGAGGCGCCCTATCTGACGCCGCATGGATGTCGTCACAGCTTTGCCCTCTACATGTTGGTGATCTTGCATTACGTGATGGATGAGCGGTTCGGGCTGTCCCCGCAGGAGCGGCGCGATTACCGGCTTCTGTACGGGGACGCCTGGGGGATGGTGCAGATGCTGCTGGGCCACGCCAGCCGGGAGACGACGGTGGAGCACTACCTCGCTCCGGTCGCCGACCTGCAGTTGAGGTCCCTGCTGGCCACCGCCCCTGCGGCGCAGGCGGCGCCGGTGGCCGGGACGCTGGACGGGGTCTTCGCCCGGCTGGCCCGGGAGGCCGAGGGCATCCAGGACATCGATGACCGGATGGCCGCATCATGAGCGGACGGGGACGTCGAGCGGTACTCCCACTGGCGGGGGCGGTGCCCGAGCGACCGCCGGTCCTGCACACCGACACGATGGTGGTCGAGCACCGGGACGCCGATGGCAAGGTGGTCCGCTACGACTTCGACCAGCTGCCGGGGGCGCCGGGGCTGAAGCGGTCGCTCGCTGAGGTGTTCGCCGCACGCTGTGCCCGCTCGGGCGGCTGGGCGTCGCACAAGACCAGCGAGCAGGCGTGGTGGGCAGTGCGGCAGTTCGTGTCCTGTCTCGCGGGCCAGGATGATGCGCCCAGCGACCTGGAGGCGCTGACTGCGAGCAGTTGGAAGCGGTGGCGGCTGAGCCGCCCGTCCGGGACGAGCGGCCGTGCCCAGCTGCGAGTTGTCTCGTCGCTGTTGCGGGAGCACCCGCGTGTTCCCCTCGCGACGCGGGAGGCGATCGCCGAGCGGCTCGGCAAGGCCAAGCCGGTGGAACCATCCTTCTCGGCGGCGGAGTTCGCGCGGCTGACCACAACGGCTCGCCGTGTCTTTCGAACGGCGCACCTGCGGATCACGGGCAACGCTCGCACGCTGACGGCCTTTCGCCGCGGGGAGCTCGCTGCGGGCTGCGGGCCGTGGCTGCTCGGCGAGGAACTCGATCACCTTGCCCGCCACGGGGAGGTCGCCTCCGAGGACGACGGGTGCGCGCGGACGATCCGGCGCCGCCGTGCTGCCGCGGGTTTCACCAACGTGACCGAGTTCCGCAGGCGGCTGTTCCTCACGGGCCATGAAGTCACCGCCCTGGCGGTGCTGCTGACCGTGGAGTACGGCTTCAACCTGTCCACCATCTCCCGGCTGCCCGTGCCGCGGGCTGAGACCGACGGAGGCGAGGACGGTCACCCCGTCTGGCGGCTGGAGATCGAGAAGGTGCGCCGTGGCCCGGGGCGGCACTTCGAGACCCGCAACCTCGCGGACTTCGGCGCCAACGCGCCGGGCCGCCTCATCACCCAGGCCCTCGAGGCCACCCAGTTCGCCCGGGTCCTGCTGGCCGAGCTGCACCCGGATGTGGACCGGCTGATGGTCTGGCGGCCGACCGTCCAGAATCCTTACCGCACGGGCTCGTCCTTCGGTGACGCCTTCGGCGTTCTCCGGGTGGGCGTGACCCCCACGATGGGCAAGAAGTGGGCCGAGGTGGAGAAGCTGCCCTGCTCGCCGTTCCGGCGCGGCCGGCGCACCAGCAACGTCCACCTGCGGCGCGAGAGCGGGCAGAACACTCAGGACACCCACGACTCGGTGTACGTATTGCCCGATGCCCGGATACAGCAGGAGGCGATCGAGGACATCGCCGCCGGTGTCGGTGACGCGCTGGCCAGCGCGCGCCGCGCGGTCTTGTCCGCCAGCCTTCGCCAGGAGCCTGATCCCGGGGATGTTCCGACCGTGACGGCGGACTGCCACGACATCGAGCACAGCCAGTTCACCGCCCCGGGCACGGCGTGCACCGCGTCGTTTCTGCTCTGCCTGGCCTGCACCAACGCCCGGATCCACCCCGGACACCATCCGCGTCTCGCCCACCTGCACGCCTGTCTGGCGGCGCTGTCGAGCGTGCTCGATACGGACCGTTGGGCGGCGCGGTGGCAGCAGGCGTACGAGCGGCTGGAGGACCTCAAGGCCCAGCTGGGCCCGGCCATGTGGACCGCGGCCCAGGACCGGATCACCGACGACGACCGAGACCTGGTCGACCTGCTGCTGAAGGGGGACTTCGACCGATGACCACCATGGCCCTCACGGCGCACCGCGCAGTTCGCCCCCGGCCGCACGCCGCGGACCCCTTCGTGGCCGAGAAGTGGGTCACCACGGAGCGAACCGGTGCCCTTGCCCAATATGGCGATCCCGTATGGCCGTTGGACCCGCTGACCGACAACCCCAGCGCGTTCGGCCACAGCATCTGCTGGGAGCCCTTTCCCGCGCAGCTGCGCGAGGAGTTCCGGCTGATCGCCTGGACCATGGTCAACGAGACACTGCCGAACCTCTTCCTGCAAGAACGCGCCCGCGGGTGGCGCTCCCGCATCAGCGTTCCCCGGATGGCGACCACCGTGCAGGTGTGGCGCGCTCTGGCCGACTGGCTGCAGGAACGGTCGATCACGACCTTGGCCGCTCTGACCCCGCAGCTGCTCGCGGACTTCGCAAGGGCCGCGTTCACCAGCACCTCGCGCAACTACGTCGGCTCGCAGCTCACCGCGCTGACCCGGCTGTGGGCCTTCGACCATCTCAGCCCTCAACCGCTCGGGGTCCCCGAACCCCCGTGGGAGAGCGAGGGGGTTGACGACTACCTGCCGGCGGCCAGCCCGCATGGCGAGAACGCCACGGACGCGATCGCCGAGCAGACCATGGGGCCGCTGCTGATCTGGGCGCTGCGGATGGTCGACGGCCTCGCCGACGACATCCTGTCCGCCTGGGCCGAGCGGCGCCGCCTGGACGCGAGCATCAACCCCGGACCGGGCACCCCGGCCACCGGCGCGGCAGCCGCCGGCTACATCGAGGACCTCATCGCCCAAGGACGACCCATGCCCTCGACCTGGATCCGGGGAGCCGTCGGTGTCGCCCCGGCGTACGTAGCCGCGCTCACCGGAGCCACGGTCCCGCAAGCGCACTACCGCCTGCGCAAACCCGCCGTGCTGGAGTACCTCGCCCGCCATGCCGGTCCCTGCCCGCTAGAGATCAAGCCGGCCGGGAAGGTAGACGGCCGCAGATGGCGCGAGCACCTCGACTACTACGAGATCGCCTCCCTGGTACGGCACTTGGGAACCGCCTGCTTCATCGTGATCGCGTACCTCACCGGGATGCGGCCCGGCGAAGTGCTCGGCCTGCGCAGCGGGTGCTGTCCGCCGCCTCGGTCCGGTCGGCACCTGATCTACGGGCACACGTTCAAGACGGCACAGGACGAGCATGGTCATCACGTCTCCGCCGGGCTGCTGCGTGAGGTTCCCTGGGTGGCGATCACGCCCGTCGTCCGCGCAATCCGGGTCCTGGAGGGCCTCGTGCCCACCGGGGGTCTGCTGTTCGACCACGGCGTCCACGGGCAGCGCGCCGCTGCGGGCACCGGCTCGCTGAACACCGAGACGATCGGCCAGCGGATCGAGGACTTCATCACCTGGGCCAACGGCGAGGCCCGCCGCCTGGAGCTGCCCGAGCACGTCGTCCCGCCGGATCCGCACGGCGCCATCGGCGCGAGTCGCCTTCGCCGCACCCTGGCCTGGCATATCGCCCGGCGCCCCGGCGGACTCATCGCGCTGGCCATCCAGTACGGCCACCTGCGCACCGCGATCAGCGGCAACTACGCCTCGCGCAGCCGCGACGGCATCCACGACCTCCTCGACGTCGAGACCGCCTTGGCGACCATCGACACCGTCGCCGCTCTGAACGACGACCTCGACCACGGTGGTGGAATCTCCGGGCCCGCAGCCCGGCGTGCCATCCACGCCGCCGCCCAGGCCCCCCGATTCCGGGGCGTCACGATCACGGCCCGCACCGCCCACGACGTTCTCACGAACCCGAACCTTGCTGTCTACGACAATCCCCACGCGCTGCTGATGTGCGTCTACAAACCCGACAAGGCGCTGTGCCGGCGCGACGCCACTAGCAACACCCCCACGCTCGACGACTGCGTCGGCACCTGCGCGAACATCGCCCGCACCGACCATCAGGCCGCCCAACTCCGCGGCCGCGCCGAACAATTGGAGGCCAAGGCCCGACTCGTTCCCGGCCCGCTCGCTGAGCGGCTGCACCGCAGCGCCGCAGCCCTGCGCCGGACCGCAGAACACCACGACACCACCCGCATCACGACCGAAAGCAGCTGACCGGTGCTCCCAGCCCTCGACGAACGCGACCGCATCCGAGCCGCCATGGACCGCATCCTGTCCGGCACCCCACAGCACTCCAACGGCGCGCTCACCATCGTCGCCCTCGCGGCCGAAGCCGGCGTTCCCCGCAACGCCCTTACCCAGCGCCACCTGGACCTGAAGAACGAGTTCTACGCCAAGGTCAAGGAACGGGGCCAGCCCACGGACGTCGAGGTCCGGCTCCGCAAGCAGATCGTCAAGCTCAAGACCCTGCCGGCAGAAGGACCAGACGGAACTGGTCGCGCTCCGCCAGGATGTCGAGGCCCTGGTCCGCGTCGTGAACCAACTCACCGCGGAGAACCGGCGCTACCGCCAGCAGCTGACGGCACCGGACCCCGTCGTCCGACTGCTGCCCACCCAACCGCAACCTCCCAGAGGGTGATCGGCCGCGCCGCTGGTGGACAACCGCGCTCGACATGGGGGCCAAGGTCGTGGAGCGGGCCATTGTAGGGACCGCAGCTGCGTGAGCACTGACTCCTGCGGTGGTGACGATTTCCGCGCGTGATGAGCACTGCTCGTGGGGGCGGATCATGAGCAGAACGTCCCAGCGGGCTGCCACCGGTGGACGCTGTGCGTAACACCGGACATCTTGAGGTTTCGGCCCGGTAGGGCATCGGGGGTGCGTGGGTGGTGCGTTGTGAATGAGGTCTCCGTTGGTGTTGTTGGGGCGATATGCACCAAGGATGGGGGCGGACCCCCGGTTTCGCTAACCGGGGATCCGCAGCTATATATGGGAACGCGTGGTCAGGGACGGCCCAGCGATAAGACAGCCCATCCGGCCTCGCGCCGGGTCTCGGTGTTGGGGGTGCCGCAGCCGTTGGGTGAGTTGTGACGACGCCTCGGAGAGAGCGGCGTTCAGCCGGACAACGCGGCTTCGATCGCTGTGGTGATCTCGTCGGCCTCCGGGTCCGTCTGGGGTGCGAAGCGCGCGGCGGCGGTGCCGTTGGGGGCGATGAGGAACTTTTCGAAGTTCCAGCGCACCTCACCGGTGTAGCCATCGGCGTCGGGTGTGGTGACCAGCTCGTCGTAGAGGGGGTGGCGGGTCTCGCCGTGGACGTCGGTCTTCTGTGTCATGGGGAAGGTGGTGCCGTAGGTGGCGGAGCAGAAGGTAGCGATCTCCTCGGCGGTGCCGGGTTCCTGGCCCATGAACTGGTTGCAGGGCACGCCCAGGACGGTGAAGCCGCGCGGCGCGTAGCGCTGCTGAAGCCTTTCCAGGGCCGCGTACTGCGGGGTCAGGCCGCACTGGGAGGCGACGTTGACGATCAGGACGGCTGTGCCTTTGTACTGGGCGAGGTTGGCGGGGCCGCCGGTGAGGGCGTCGAGCTGGATGTCGAAGACGGTCATGTCTCTCCTTGGGTGGGAGGTGCTGGTCGGGGATCGGGTCAGTTGTGTGCGGCGGGGGTGTGGTCGGGGCGGTGCGGTCCCCGGGTGTCCGGGTGCGGTCGAGGGTGGGGGTTGTGGTTGATGAGAAGGGTGGCGGCCAGGGCGGCGAGGGTGAGGATGCCTGCGGCCCACCACAGGGCGGTGCTGTAGCCGTGGACGAGGGCCTTGGTGGCCTGGCCGGGGTGGTCGGTGAGGTAGGTGGTGGTGGAGGTGGCGGCGAGGGTGTTGAGCAGGGCGGTGCCGATGGCGCCGCCGACCTGCTGGGAGGTGTTGACCATGGCCGAGGCGATGCCGGCGTCCTCGGGCCGGGCGCCGAGGGTGCCCAGGCTGAAGGCGGGCATGAGGGCGGTGCCCAGGCCCAGGCCGGTGACGAGCATGCCGGGCAGGACGACGGTCCAGTAGGAGCTGTCGGGGGTGATCTGGGTGAGGATGAGCAGTCCGGCGGCGGCGAGGAGGAGGCCGGGGCCCATCACGGTCCGGGCGGGCAGGCGCGGGGCGAGGCGGGGGCCGATCTGCGTGGAGGCGATCACCGAGGCGGCGGCGATCGGCAGGAACCCCGCCCCGGTCTGCACCGGGCTGAGGCCCAGGACGGTCTGCAGGTAGTAGGTCAGGAACAGGTACATGCCGAAGTTGCCGATCACGGCCAGGCCCACCGCGAGGTAGGCGCCGCCGCGGTTGCGGTCGGTAAGGACGCGCAGGGGCAGCAGCGGGGAGGCCACCCGCCGTTGCAGGACCGCGAAAGCGGCCAGCAGAACCACTCCCGCGCCCACCGGGATCAGCGTGCCGGTGGAGGTCCAGCCGCCGGAGGAGGCGTGCGAGAGCCCGTAGACGAAGCCGATCAGGCCGCTGGAGGCGAGCAGGACTCCGGGAACGTCGAGCCGCGGGCGGGCCCGGCCCGGGTCCGGGGCCGGCACGGTGCGCAGGGCCCCGGCGGCGGCGATGGCGCCGAAGAAGAGGTTGATCAGCAGGGTCCAGCGCCAGTTCAGCGCCTGGGTGAGGACCCCGCCCAGCATCAGGCCGATGGCCGCGCCGCCGCCGGACAGGGCGCCGAAGACGCCGAACGCCTTGGCGCGTTCGGTGGTGTCGGTGAACATGACCGACATCAGCGACAGCACGGCGGGCACCAGCATGGCGCCGAAGATGCCCTGGAGGGCCCGGGCGCCGATCAGCATCCCGGTGCTCAGGGCCGCGCCGCCGAGCGCGGAGGCGGCGGCGAAGCCGATGATGCCGGTCAAAAGGGCCCGCTTGTGTCCCCACAGATCCGCGAGGCGCCCGCCGAGCAGCAGCAGCCCGCCGAAGGCGAGCGAGTAGGCGGTGATCACCCACTGGCGGGCGCCGTCGGAGAAGTGGAGATCGTGCTGGACCGAGGGCAGAGCGATGTTCATGACGGTGACGTCGAGGACGACCATCAGCTGGGCCAGGCAGATGAAGAACAGGGCCTTCCAGCGTCCGGGATCTGCCGTGCAGGGCGGGGAGGAGGACATGAGGGGCTTCCTTGCAAACCGGGGGAAGTGGTGCGGTGCCGTGTCCGGCTCTGCCCACCGTCGCCGCCCCGGCCGTCGTTTCCGAAGCCGTACGCTGGAATCCGAAAAGATCCCTCACAGGAGCACGGTTAGGCGATGCATTCCGGCATTCTCGACGAGATCGATCAGCGTCTGGTGCAGGAGCTCCAGCGGGACGGACGAGCCCCGTTCGCCCGCCTCGCCGCTGCCGTCGGTGTCTCGGAACACACCGTCGCCCGCCGCTACCGGCGCCTGCACACGATGGGCCTGCGTGTCATCGGCGTGCCCGGCCGCCACCCTGCGGGAGCGACCCGGTGGCTGCTGCGCATCAGCTGCACCCCTGACGCCTCCGCCAAGATCGCTGATGCGCTGGCCCGGCGCCCCGACACCGCCTGGGTCAGCATCGCCTCCGGCGGCACCGAGCTGCACTGCGCGTTCGCAACCCGCACCACCAGCGAACGCGACGCCCTGCTGCTGCACAAACTCCCCCAGACCCCCCAGGTCGTCTCCGTCAGCGCCTACTGCCTGCTGCACGCCTTCGAAGGCGCCTCCAACGCCTGGCACATCCCGGTCCCCGACGCGCAGGGGAACGAAGACCGGACCCCCACGCCCCCGGCGCCGGTGCCCTCCGCGTCGGAGACAGGGCTGGACGACGTGGACAAGCAGCTCATGGCCGAACTGGCCAAGGACGGCCGTGCCACCGTCTCCGAACTCGCCCGCGCCACGGGCCGCTCCCCCGCCAGCATCACCCGGCGTCTGGACCACCTGCGCTCCGCCGCGGCACTGCGGCTCGCCGTCGACTTCATCCCGGAACACCTCGGCTACCAGATGCAGGTACGTTTCTGGCTGCGCGTGGCCCCCGGGCAGCTCGGCACCGTCGGAACCGCCCTGGCCGCCCACCCGGAAATCCCCTTCGCCGCCGTCACCACCGGCCCGTCCAACCTGCTCGCGACCGGGCTGTTCCGCGACACCGACGAGCTGTACCGGTACCTGGACCACCGCATCGGCACCCTCCCCGGCGTCCAGTCCATCGAGACCACCCCCATCCTGCGAGAGGTCAAACGCCTCACCTACCCCACCGCCGCCCGATGAGCACCGCAGAGAAGCCCGGCACGCGCCGGATCGGCGGGCCCCGGTCGCGGCTGGTCCGACGGGTGGACAAGGTGGTGGAGGCCGCCCACGACGAGGAAGCGGTGACCTGATGACAGGGCCGCGCGGTCCTTACACGGTGGAGCTTGCATGACGCTCCCGCTACGAGCGGGTGGAGATAGGCACCCTTTTGCCGCTCTGTACCGCTCGTGATAGGCAGGCCATCCGGCAGCGCATCACGGAGGTCCAGCTCATGCCATCAGCGCCCATCGACGACCTCGCCACGGTTCTCGATGCCGTCGGCGATCTGATTGCAGACGTCCCTCGGGACCGATGGAATGCCCCCACACCCTGCCCACAATGGAACGTCCGCGAGCTGGTCAACCACATGGTGATCGGCAACCGTCTTTTCGCCGATATCCTGCACGGCCAAGCGAGCGCAACACCGGGCGCCCTGGACCCCAAGACCAGCGACGCACTCGGCAGCGACCCCCTGGACGCCCACCGGAGCTCAGCTGACGCCATGGTCGCCGCGTTCAGACAGCCGGGCGCGCTGGAGCAGATCTTCCGAGTCCCCGCCGGAACCGTCCCGGGGATCGCCGCGCTGCACCTGCGCACCACCGAAGCCCTCGTCCACGGCTGGGACCTCGCCCAGGCAACGGACCAACAGCCCCGCTTCCCCAACACCATCGTCGAGCGGGAACTGGCCTCCACCCGCAGCAAACTCGCCGACGTCCCTCCGGAACGCACACCGTTCGGATCACCCCAGCCGGCACCCCATGACGCTCCACCCCTGACCAGGCTCGCCGCCCTCCTGGGCCGTCGCATCAGCCCGCCAGGAGACCAGTAACGGCCAGTCGGCCTGCGGAACGAGACGTTTGAGACCTGGCCACCGATCTCACCCAGGGCCCGGCGTTGTCCGACAGCGCATGGCCTGCCGCGACGGACGGGTCCGGCAGGAACGGCCCAGATGAACCGGTATTGGCTGTCAGAAGTCCTGACGGCTTCGATGCCAACTGCGGGCCCCACGCCCGCCGAGCCGGTTCGCCTACTCGCAGCAGCCCTTGCACGACACCGAAAGACCCGCCGAAACCGCCCGCTCAGTCCACGCCGTGCAACGTCGGCGGCCGCGGTAGGACAGCCCCGGCCACGTCGCCGCATCCGGCCCACCCGCCGCCGGGGCCGATCACAGCGGGCTACGGCCTGTTTCCGGGCATTTGGCCTGATCTCCTTCTACAGTCACAAATGTCCAGTGCCCCTTCCTGGCCGAAACTGGCCGTCAAGGGAGCACGCAGGGAAGCAAGACTGGGAGGTGGCCGTGCCTGAGATCGCGGTGCTCGACTCGACGATGTACTACCAAGACCACGGCCCCGAAGACCGCGGCCGCGGTGAGCCCGTGGTGGTGTTCCTGCACGGCAACCCCACCTCCTCCTACCTGTGGCGGTCGGTCATCCCCCAGGTCAGCAGCCGGTGGCGGTGCCTGGCCCCGGACCTGATCGGGATGGGACGCTCAGGCAAACCCGACATCGGCTACCGGTTCACCGACCACGCCCGCTACCTCGACGCGTGGTTCGACACCCTTGGCCTGGACCGGGTCGTCCTGGTCGTGCACGACTGGGGCGGCGCGCTCGGCTTTGACTGGGCCGCCCGTCACCCCGGCCGGGTCACCGCAGCGGTCTTCATGGAAACCGTGATCCGCCCGTTCACCTGGGACGACTTCCCCGACCATGCCCGAACCGTCTTCGGCACGGCCCGTACTCCCGGCGCCGGCGAGGAGATGTTCCTCGACCAGAGCGCCTTTATCGAGCAGATGCTGCCCGCCCTCACCCTGCGCACGTTCACCGCCGAAGAGCTCGACACCTACCGTGCCCCCTACCGCGAACGCGAGCACCGCCTGCCCACCCTGATGTGGGCACGCGAACTCCCCATCGAGGGCGAACCCGCCGACGTCACCGCGCGAGTTGAACAGTTCGACACCTGGCTCGCCGACTCCACCGACGTACCCAAACTGCTGCTCACCTTCGACCCGGGCCTCATCATGGCCCCGCAGATGATCGACTGGTGCCGCCACAACGTCACCGCCCTGGACATCCAGCACATCGGCCCCGGCGTCCACTTCGTCCAAGAAGACCAAGGACCCGCCATCGGCGCCGCCATCACCACCTGGCTCGCCGGGCAAACCCCGCACCTTCGCCCACGCCCCTGAATACCGGCCTCGTACGGAACATGAATACAGCTGGGCGTCGGCCTGGGTAGCGCTGACCGCTCGTCGAAGTCCCTCAGCCGCAGCAGGTTGAAGGGAACTTCGCGAGTCGCCCCGTCGGCGTAACGAATCGACGCCGCAGGGCTGCTGCCCTTGCCGCGGCTCTTCCCAAGGCGCTGTCCGGCCATACTGAAACGATCGAAGGGAGTACACCGCCCAAACCGGAAGGGAGTTGATAGGCGACAATTGACAACTACTGCGCGTTACCAGTGCTCGTGATCACGTGGAAATGCTCACGAAACTGCGGAACCTAGAGCCATCACGCTGCTCGCATCCTCTGCGGCTCCGCGTGCAGTTCGCGTTCCGCCTCACCCATCAGCCAGGCGTGCCGCCGAGCATCGAACTCGATCTGGTCCCGGTAGGTCGGCTCACTGCTCCACTGCTGATCATGGACGCGTCGGTGATACACGACGTCGCCGAGCATGAGGCCGTCCCGGCGCGCGGGGACACCGATGGCGAACCGGTAGTCCTCGCCCTTGTGGAGGCCGCCGTGTCCGATCGCGCGAGCGAGGCGGGTGTCGGTCAGCAACATGCAGTGTCCCAGGGGCGGCTTGCTCGCCATGGGGTCCGGCCAGAACGCCATGATGTCGCCCGCAGCATGACGCCCGACGGGCGTCGGGCACATCCACGTCGTCAGGCTTCCGCTCGCGGCATCCCAGTCGGCGGATCGGCCGGCGACCCAGTGCAGACCGGTGGCGACGGCATGCTCGTGGCGGATCGCCAGCGAGTGCTGCGGAAGCCGGTCATCGTCGTCTGCGAAGGCGACGCGATCGGCGCGTACGTAGTTCAGCGCCGTATTGCGCGCGGGCGCAGGCCCCGGGCCCGAACGCGCCACCACTCGAACCCGGGTGTCCCTGGTGATCACCGAGGGGATGAGCTCGGGATCGGCCTGCGGGCCGTTGGGGGCGACGATCCATTCCCAGGACACGCCCTCCTGGTCAAGGAGGCTCTCGTAGAGCTCCTCCAAGTACGGAAGTCGGTTAGGGCGAAGGCCGGTTGGAGTGATCACAGCGACGGCCGGGTTGTCATGGGCGTACATCACAGAGGGAAGCTCCTCGGTCAAGGCGTAGGGGGGAAGGTCGGTCGGCAGGTCGTGAACCGGGCAGTGTGCTCGGGATCAACCGGGGGATGCTGCATGAACCTTCGCGCTCAGACACGCGGAACTTGACAGGGAAGCAGGGTGCTGCCGGTAGAAATAGACGACGTATGGCAGCAGTTCGCCTGCGGCGAGGTTGGTCACGCCGTTGACCATCAAGAAGTCTTCCCCGGCAGGGAGCCCGCCGTGTCCGCCCGCGGCGATGACGAGGTCGGTCCGGGCCAGGAGCATGGTCTGGCCGAGCGGGATCTGGGCCTCGGGACTGGTCCAGTACCCGGTCACGTCACCAGGCGTGGTGCACGCCGGGCGGCGTCGGGCAGCGCCAGATCGAGGTCGAGCCGTCTTTTTTCCGGCTGGGGTGAGGGTTGTTCGGGATGTTCGCCGAGCCAGTGACCGCGTACGTCACGTGCTCGTTTGCCGACCGGTGCCGTGATGTTCGCCATGTCGGTGGACGGGTCGGCTCGGAGGAACTGTGGTGCGGACGCTGTCGGTTGGACAGCTCAGGGTGCAGTCGGTTTCACCCGGTACACGCGGCAGCGCGCCGGGTACATCCGGCTCCTCGATCAGGGCCGGTGTGTTGCCGAGGTCGCCGGCGTGCTGGAGTGCCATCCGGTCACGGTCCGCGCCGCTGTCCACCGCTTTGACAAGGATGGGGTCGC